>NZ_JBAKAZ010000035.1:0-37269 GCF_038155185.1 Psychromonas aquatilis | reverse complement strand
CCGCCTTAAAGATTACATTTAAAAACCGCAGTTACACAGAGTTATTTACAGGGTCGTTTTTAATTTCAGTGCTACTTCTAACTTTTAAGCTGCTTCACTTAACCTCAAGCTTTCATAATAATCTGCAGCTAATGCCGTCATCTTGAATTCGGCTTCTATACCAGCAATTTTTTCAACAGCTTCCTTGATATCGTCTAAGTCAACACTAAAGAACTCTTTACGAAGATTTACTGCATTAACTCGCTGAGAACTGAATTCTCGATGTAGTGCCGTTTCCAGTGCTGGAGCATCTTCTGTATAAATCATAGCGTGCACATCAAATGGAAATGGTACGCTAGCATCACCAAGCTCTTTGACCCTATCCATAGGCTCTAACCTACGTGTTAAACCGATCTTGTAAACATTTTCACCAAATGAACCGATATTACTTATTACATAAACATGACCTTTACGAGTTTGTTCAGCCATACTCTTAGCGCGTTCCTCTTTAGTTTTAGCTTCAACTAACTGCTGCTCTAGAAGAGCTATTTTCAGTTCCATTTCACTGCGCTCTTGAATACTCGCTTTAGCTAGTTCTTCATGTGCTTTATCGAGAAGATTTCGGAACATTTTTTCTTCTTTCTCTGCATCAGCTATTGCTTTTTGAAACTCTTTTATTGCTCGTTGCTCTTCTCTAATCTGTTCTTTGATCAACTTCTGTTCTGCAAGCTCTTCTTGTTTCTTAAGTGTATACTGATACTGAAGTTTACATTCTTCAAACTTAAGTTCGATGTAGGCAATATCAAAGCCACATTCAAGGGTTGCTGCTGATTTCTCTAGGGTATTAGCTAACTTCTCGATTCGCTCTAACGTTCGGCCAAATGAGCTAGGAGACAATTTACCAATCAACATGTCACATTCAATATTGAATGCTGTAAGCATTAGCTTAATTTGCCCATTAAGAATTTTCTTATTGAATGCTTTATCGTTAGAAATAACTGTTGATTCAGGGAAGGTGATCGCACTCTTATCTTTGATCATGTCTTTCTGTTGCTGTCTGATGTCTTTAATTTCTTCAGCATATCGAATAGATGTCTCGTATAGATATTTTGGCATCTCAAAATGACCATGAGCAGTGTATTCATCAAGTCGAGAATAGAGATCTATGTCTCCCATAAGTTCATTGAGATCAAGTTCACCCTTATTAATCTTACTATTCAGTTCATCTAGATTAAGCTTAATAGTTTCAAAAGTTTTTTTCTGCTCTTGAATACTCAGTTGAAGTGCTTCATCTTGCAGCTTTAAAGCCTGTAGTTCAACGGTCTCAGTATTAATAGTAGAGAGCTCTTGCTTAGCAACTTGTGTAGATTCCTTTACTGATTCATGTGTTTTTGTCAGTACTTCAAGCTTTTCCTTCGCTTTTGTTAGAGCTTCATCTAGAGACTTATATTTATTAACTTTTTTGTCTGCTGCTCGTTTCGTAAATATGTAGGTGAGCAAAATTGCTACAAGAGCAATACCTACAAATATCAGTATATTATTATTCATTGTTTATCTTAAAACCTCTTGTATAAATTGCTTTCTAAGAGCTGCACGATCTTCGCAACGTTCTAGGTATTCTTCATTTGCACTTATAAGCGCACCTTTAAAAGCTTGCTTTGTCGCTAACTTTTGTAATTTCACATGCTTCTTTAATTCTCGCTCAGCTTCACGTACAGATTTCTGATGTTCTCTAACAGCTTGCGCTTGGGCTCGTTGGCGAGATTTCTCCCTACGCTGGGCGTCGCGAACGGCTTGCTTGTTTGCACGATCTATTGCTTTAGCAACCTTTACAACTGCTCTTAAGCCACTACCTCGTCTAGCCAATGTTTACCTCCTTTAAATCAACAAATACTCAACTAGTAATAATAACATGATCATACTCTTTGATTTTTTATTTACACAAAATAATTTAGATTTATAAATCGTAATGAGCACGAAAAACAATTAACTACACCAACATAATGTTTTGAGTTAAAAGCACCACCATTACGAAACAGTTATAAGGCCTAAAACTTCAAGACCCTTCTATGCGAGTTATTCAATCATCCCTTTGCTATCTACAACTTTATAAATCCATAAGTTAATCCCCTTTCTTATCTATATAACGGATATAGAAAGATGAATAAAATCTTGAATTAAAAACATAAATGAGATTTTTATCACAAAAAATCAGAGCAAACCGTTCTATTACTCTGATTTATGGAATTTATAGTCACTTCCGAACTGCAAACAACTGCAGTGTGGAGAAACAAAACTATGACTGACTTAAACCAATTTGATGCACATGTAACGAACCTCAACAACTGGCAACCTATGACTAAGGTTCCTGAGGTATTTCCTCAATTTACACAAACACAATTAAAGCGTTTGTTTTGGCAAAGAGAACAGCACAAAGGTTTATCTACTTGTTACAAGCAAGTGGGTAAACGTGGGTATGTTTGCTTGCCATTATTTGGCCTATGGCTAGCGGGGAAATTAACGGAATAAATCAAATAACGGATAAAAAATCCTACACGAAGCCCTTGTTTACAGTAGCTAAGGAGAATATTGGCGTAAACAAGGCGTAAATAAACGTAATTTTAAGCATATTAAGACCAAATTGAAGGTTTTAATAAAGCTAGCAGTGCTTAAGAAATTAAGCCCAAAATAAGGTACTAATTAACATGAATGGCAAAGTTCTATTATCAACCAAAGAAGTCACTAAACTGATTAATCGTTCAGAGAGCACATTATATCGCTGGTGGAAAATTCAAGGATTTTTTCCTGCACCAATATTATCAGATAACGGCAGAGCATGTGCTTGGACAAAAGAGTCAGTAGATAACTGGCTAGCGTTGAAGTCCACGGCAATAACTTAATACTACTCAGTTATTGATGATAAATGACCGAAAGTGAATGGTAATGAAGCCTTATGAATACATTTGCAAGGCTTCTACCCTATTCTGTTAGCCTTTAACTACCGCTGAAGCCATACAGCACAAGGCTTACACGCTTCTAAATTGTTGGGGTTAATAATATCTAGGGATTATAAGTTAATTAATATGTCCAAATATAAAAGTGAAAGTCCTATTTTTAAAAGTAACAAAAAGTTATTTAGTGTTAATGCAGGAAAAGGAAAACCGATATTTACTAAGCAGATGGGAAAAATAATAAATCAAATTGAAAACTCTTTAACTTGGTATAAACGCCTCTTTGTCGTGGTATTTGATTTGCGAGTAAAAGTATTCACATTGGATAACAAATATATGAAAAAGTTACTAAGTAAGTTACGCTTCTATATTAAACAGTATTACAAGATAGAGAAGTTCGGCTACTCATGGTGCAGAGAACAATACAGAGCACGAACACAGCATTACCACATGGCATTAATGTTAGATGGAGCAAAAATAAAATATCCTCATAAACTCCTCAATACAATCCAAGAAATATGGAATGAGATTACAAATGGAGGTCATTTATTTACTCCAAAAAATTGTTATTACATCATACATAGGGAAGTAAAATTAGTAGATGACAATACAAAAGAGAAGGCAATCTACCGAATATCTTATCAGGCAAAAGTTAAATCAAAAGAGAAGAATACAGTAAAAGCGAATGACTACGGAACAAGTCAAGTCAAAGCGAAACCGACATAACTTTATAGTCTTATTCGATCACAAAAAATAGAGCTCTTTCAATTAAGCAGTGACCAGCGATCAATTAATAATGATCACTGCACAACAGAAAAAAGATCAAAAATTAACTAGGCTAAAAAGTTATAAGCATTAAAAACAGTTAGTTAAGTTTTGTGGCGTTTAGGTGCATAAATAATATCTTCACTTAAATACTTCCTGAAAACAATAACGCAATTACAAAGTAATCACTTTAAAACTATTTCAACTTTCACTTTAAAGGCATTAAATATTACAGCTAAACATAGCCTGTTTTCTGCAACTTCGTAATCTAAAACAAAATAAGGTAAAAGCTTATCGGCTACCATTAAATTTGATTGAGGTTTATATACAGTTAAAGTAGAAATTTAAGGTTACTTATATGATTATTTTTTGATCAAAAGTGTTAAGCTATTATTTTTATGTTCTGGCAGAGTATATTTTAATAAACTAAACTATTCCGTACTTTCGATATTAATACTGAATAATTCAGCTTAGTTACACTGTTAGATTTACAAGAAGGTAAGGTATGTTCAAAAAATATATTTTTGTTTTATATTTAGTTCCGTGTTTTACATATGCTAACGATGTGCTCAAAAAAGATATTGCTATTTGCTCTACCGAGCTAAACAGTATTGAACGATTAGCTTGTTTCGATTTATTATCAAGAAAAATTGGAGTAGCAAGCCCAAAAGTTAGCCTGCATAAAAGCTCTGGAAAATGGACCAAACAAGAAGAAGTATCTCCTCTGGACGATTCAACGAATATTTATATTGGAGTATCTGGAAATGAAACAATTCTAAACCGTTACAATAAACGTATAACACCAGAATTAATTATACGCTGTAAAGAAAATACAACAGCTTTAACCGTATGGTGGGGGGTATATTTAGGCTTAGATTCAACATATGTGACTTACAGAATTGATAACTTGAAGGCTAGGAAAACCAAGTGGTCACTATCTACAAAAAATGAGCATATTGGTAAATGGAGTGGGAATACATCAATACCATTTATTAAAAAGTTGTTTGGAAAGGAAAAGCTCCTTATGCAGTTAACACCATATGGCGAAAACTCCGTAATGACAACATTTGATATTTCAGGTATTGAAGAAGCAATAAAACCTTTGAGATCAAAGTGTAACTGGTAAACCGAACAAGTAACTCAACAGGGCTAAAAGAATTACCCCCACTCGTTCCTCGTTTATTTTAACCAACTGTTATATTGCCACTGAATGAGACGTAGATGCTATATAGGATCTACGTCTAAGTTAAAAAAATCTAGTTTAGACCTAGTTAGAAGCCTTGAATCACTTGATATTAATATAATAATTGAAATAAATAAAAAATTTCCTAATCATAAGTTTATTGACCCAACAACTTAACAATGCGCTAAGTGTTCTTAAGCTATCGAAAGCTGCTTTATATTCTGAACATGTTAAATAAACCTAATAAATTAGTGCAATATAAAAAAGGAGTTTTAATTGACGCATATATCAAGAGTAAAAATAGAGAATTTCAGAAACTTTCAGAATTTTGAAATTAATACCAATAGGAATATGGTTATTGTAGGGGAAAATAAAGTTGGTAAAAGTAATTTTCTTTTTGCTCTTAGACTAATACTTGATCCTTCTTTGTCAGAATTAGAACGATTTCTGGATATTGATGATTTTTGGGACGGTTTAGGCGTCAATAAAATTGGAAGCACAATTAAAGTATCAATAGATATTGATAATATTAATAGCTCTGAAACGATGCTATCGGTGTTAGCCGATGGGCTAGTTAATGTTGCAACTCATACTGCAAGAATAACTTATGAATTTAAACCTCGTGATGGTGTCGAAAACCATACGATTAATGACTACGAATACAATACTTATCTTGGAAATAATACTGAAAACATTATTCCTCGTAGCTTTCGACGATGCTTACAAATGGAGCTTTTTCATGCCTTAAGAGATTGTGAAAGAGAGCTGAAAAATATTAATCGTTCACCAATAAGAGCTTTTTTAGATGATGTTAGTGAGAACTTAACTGAGCAACAAAAGGTTTCAATAGCAGCTGGATTTGAACAAACACAAGGAGCACTTGATGGCGTTCCTAGTATCGATAATATAGCTGTTAACATTAACAATATGCTTGAAACTATTGTTGGTACTAATCACGTTACACAGGTTAGTTTGAAGTTAGCACCACAGGACATAAGTAAACTGGTTAGGTCATTGCAATTATTGATAGACGCAGGACTTAGAACAATAAGTCAGGCTAGTACTGGCAGCTCAAATATACTATTTTTGACTCTAAAGCTGCTTCAGTTGCAGCATTCGATACAACAAGATGAACAAGAGTTTACTTTTTTAGCAATAGAAGAGCCTGAAGCGCACTTGCACCCTCATATTCAAAGGCTACTATTTGATTATTTCTACAACTCTGAAGCCAACCTGAATACTATATTAACAACACACTCCCCACATATCGCTAGTTCCGCACCGTTGCAATCATTGATTGTTTTTAAAGAACATGTGGTTGGTGCCATTAGTTCAACTGCGGGCTACTCTTTAACAAATTCAATCCTAAGTCCAAATGATATTGAAGACATGAGTAGATATTTAACTGTAACAAGAGGAGAAATGCTTTTTGCCCGAGGGGTTATTTTAGTTGAAGGAGATGCAGAAGAGTTTTTAATACCTGAGTTAGCAAATAAGCTTGGTTATGAACTAGATAAAAAAGGCATTTCAATATGTTCAGTTGCAGGCACTAACTTTGCTCCATATGTGAAGTTTTTAAAATGTATCGGTACACCATTTACAATTATTACAGATCTAGACCCTTTAAGCCTACCTGTTCCTTTGGGGATAACAAGAATTGATAAGCTTCTAGAATTGATTGTTCCTGCATATGTTGCAGGTGTAAACCCCGAAGCAACGATCATTTTAGCAGGTCAGAATCAAGGTATTTTCACAAATTCTCAGACTCTGGAAACTGAATTAATTAACTCTCCAGTCTTAAAAACTATCGTATGCGATATTTTGTTAGAAGAGCATGGAGAGAGGCAACGTGTCGGACCAATTATTGAAGGTTGGAGAAACAACCAAACGCCTGTAGATATGCTTGCGTTACTAAGGTACATACAAGAAATTGGTAAAGGGCGCTTTGCTAAAAGGTTGAGTAACAGGCTCCCTGATGGACAGTGCCCTCAATATATTATTTCGTCTTTTGAGTATATTACCCATGCAACGTAAAGTAGCTAGTTTTTATAAAACAGAAGCTCTTCAATTAAATGAGTTTGGTCAAAAGGCTGCTTATGATTCGGATACTAATTGTGCCGTTATTGCCGGACCAGGAAGTGGTAAAACCAAAACTTTAGTCTTAAAAGTCGCTAAAACCCTTGATGAAGAAATCAATGACTATCAAAAGGTTGCATGCATAACATATAGTCGACAATGTTGTAGGGAACTACAACAGAGGTTTAAAAAAATTGGTATATCTTTAAATGAAAATTTATACGTAGGGACGGTTCACAGCTTTTGTTTAAGTCAAATCGTATCTCCATTAGCGCACCTAGTCGAGTCTGAATTACCCGCTACATATGCAATTGCCAATGAAAAACAACGAAACGACAGTTTTGAATCCGCTAAAAGCCGTATAGGTGAAGCCGCAAAATATTGCAGCTTCGCAACTATGACAAACTATAGAATGTCCTACCTTGAGAGGGATGAGTCTTTTAATAGTAAGGATATTTTGTATGCTAATTTAGTCACAAACTATGAGCGATTTCTTCGAAGTAATAGCTTAGTAGACTTTGATGATCTAATTTTAATCACTCGAAAGATGATAAAAGATTATGCGTGGATAAGGGATATCCTGAAAGCAAAATTTCCAATTATTGTCATAGATGAGTATCAGGATTTAGGAAAGCCATTACATGAAATCGTATTGTTATTAGTTGAACATGGCGTAAAAGTAATAGCAGTGGGCGATGTTGATCAATCTATTTATGGATTTACAGGGGCGCACCCTGAATTACTTTTAAGCCTAAGTGAACGCAGTGATTTTGAAAAAGTAGAAATGAAACTTAACTATCGTTCAGCTCAAAATATAGTTAATCTTTCGGATGGATTCGTTGGTGCTAATAAAGGAGTGGTTGCACATAACCAAAATAGAGTCGCAACTATTGATTACCATTTATGCCCTAATGGACTAGAAGAGCAAGTTGATGAAGCTCTGAAAAAGGCGTTAGCTTGCGTGGATTTGCTAGAAAGTAGAACACTTAGTGATGTCGCAATATTATACCCAGATGCTAAAACAGGCGATATAGTTGCGCAAAAAGCAACAGATAGAGGGTTGTTTTACAGCCGAATAGATAATAACGCACCATACAGAAAAAACCCAATGACAAACTTCATTGAAGACTGCGCGTCTTGGATTACATTTGACTGGAAGGAACAAGATAAAAGTATTTACTTAAACGACTTAATAAAGTCTTTCACTGTTCTTACTCGTAACTTTATTGAAGATATTGATTCAGCTGTCCTAAATTTTGTTAAATTCTTATGGAGCTCTAAAAACATATTACACTTGATCACAGCTGAATATTTTGTCAGCAAGTTAATTACTGAACATTTTTCTGTATTCGTCGATGAACCTAAAACAAAGGATGATTTTTCTGAAGTTTTGAAAATGCAAAGTTCATTAAAAGATGACGGGGATCTACATAATATAAATCTACAAATGCTTGGCGATAATAGGGAAAAATCAAACAAACTAAATCTTATAACATATCACTCTAGCAAGGGCTGTGAATATGACGTTGTTATCGCTATAGGTTTAGATAATGGGGTATTTCCTAGATTGGTTTATGACTTTACATCATATCAATGGTGTTACCCAGCTGATAAAGAGTTGCAAGAAAAGAGACGATTGTTCTTTGTTGCTTTAACAAGAGCTAAATATGATGTTCATTTTTTTAAATCAGAATATTTCTTAACAAGTAAAGGTGCTAAAAAATATTACGGGCAAAGTATTTTTTTAGATGAGTTAGATACAAAATTAAATTCTTAAGAGTATCAACATTTGACTAGTGAGTGAAAATCAAACTCACAAGTAACTAAGCTATAACCATTTATAAAAATAATTTATGATAGTTCTCGGGTTGTAATTATTAGGGAGCATTACAATTTAATTTTTTTTAGATAGTCTCGAACAGTACTCTTTGAGACTCCTACTTCATCAAAAATCATTTCTGCAATTGCATCTTTTGATATACAAGGAAACCTTACTCTTAAATTTTTTGCTTTTTTCTCAGTAGTCTTAACCCTTTTTTCTTTTAATTCTATTTTTTCTTGAGTGGCTTCACTAGTTGAAGACATGCCAGCCATAATATAGCCCTCAAGGGTAGCTTGGCCCATTAGTACACCACTCCCAAATAGCATCTCTGAAGCCAGCAATGCATTATCAAGATCGTTTTCCAATCGGTGAGCACATATAGCTAATGCGATAAATACTAGCTGAGAGGTTATGATTAGCTCCATATTCTTTTCGGCATTACCTCTTACTTTAAGGTAAGTACCAATAGAGTATTGATGCCCTTCATATTCATACAAATTAAAAATGTTACCGTCAATTCCAAACTTATCTAGTTGAATCGCTATCATGTTCCATGGTGAGGTCGCACTGTAATTATTTAATAACTCAGGCATCTCTGATGCAATTCTTTTTAGTAAACTCAATGCACTTTTACTATCGTTTTCAAACTCACTAATTAACTCAGAAGTTAATTTATTAAACTCTAATTCATATAATCCATCGCGGCCACTTTTCGTCTTTGAATACTTTTTGTCAAATACAGGTATACCAAATACTTTAAAATCATCCATTAATTATTCCTCCAAATACTCTATCTGTTAGCTTAGCTTTATGAGTAACACAAAGATGGCTATACCTCTGAGTCATTGTAATTGACTTATGACCTAAGACTTGAGCTATTTCAAGTAAACTAGCTCCATTCATAGCTAACAAGCTTGCACATGTATGCCTTAAGTCATGGAACCTAAAATCTTTTATATCAGCCGTTCTCAATGCACTTTGCCAATAAATATCAAAATTACGAAAATAATTATTTGGTATGTTCGGGTGAGGAAAAATATAGCCCTCTATATTTCTAAATCTCATTAATTCAGTGACAACATCACCTGTTAACGTCAATATTCGTTGCTCACCATTTTTAGTATTAGGTAAGTGAGCGGTTTTAGCTTTGAAGTTTATATCACTCCATTTCAACGTGAGCATTTCAGAACGTCTAGCACCTGTTGTAACAGCCATTAGAATTAACAGGTATAGTTGGTCCCATTTTGAGTTTTTAGCGCTTGAAAATAAGCTGGAGAGCTCCCCATCACTTAAAAACCGAGTTCTAGCATTATCTTCGGTGTATTGACGGATGCCTTTTACTGGATTGTAATCAATATCAAATTCATCGGACAAGTAGGCATACAAGGAGCCAATTGCAGCTTTATATCTATTTAATGTTGCAGGCGCCTTCTCGTTAGATAGTATTTTTAGTTCTTCTTTAATTTGTGGGCGAGTTACCTTACCTACTGGTTTATCACCAAATATAGAAACCCAATGCTTTAAACGCTGATGTTTACTGGGATCTTTTCCAGTGTCTTGATCTAAGAACTTTGTGACGGCTTCAAAAAAACTTAAAGTGGTTAAAATATGGTTTGTTAAACTATTGGCTAGATCGTTATCCACCAGCAATAGTGCCATGAACTTTTGAGCATCTTTTTTTATTTTGAATGATTTAGATATACGTTTACCTTCTCGCATAAATTCTACACGATAAGTTGTATTTTTTTTGCCCTTACGAGCTTGAAGAGTTGCCATTATATTTCCTTTACGCCAAATTACGCCAAAAACGTAACTGAATATCAGGAAACAAAACTATGTTGACTTGTAACTTTTCTTTAACTAGTTGACTAGACTAGGAAAAAAAATGGTGCCCGAGGACGGACTTGAACCGTCACTCCTCTCGGAAACGGATTTTGAATTAATAGAGCCTACAAAAAATAACTTTTAATACAATCAGTTAAGGGTTATTATCATTATACTTATACAACTTTCTATACAACTTTTGTAAAAATAGGTTTTTAATATGTATGAATATTTAGATAAAGGGTTAGCTATTTATCGTCAAAATCACACTAAAAGCTTCTATGTAAGATTAAGGATTGATAAAAAAGAAATTAGAAGAAGTCTATCAGTATCGGATATAAGTGAAGCGAGAAGCCTCGCTTGGCGGTTTAAGTTTAAGATGGAGGGTAAAAAAATGGCAGGAATACCTATTCTTGCTACAAAAGAACTTACAATTAATCAAGCGTTTAAAGAAGTGATTAAAGAACTTGATAGTATCAAAGTTCAAAAACCTATTTATGATGATTATCGTTTAGTTATCACTAACTTTATAATTCCTTACTTCAAGAATAAAACCATTCAAGATCTTACTTCTAAAAATATTCGATTATATTTTGAAAGTTTAGACTTATCTTTAACAAGAAAAAGAATTAATACGACTTGTTTTAAAAAGTTATTTCAATATTTAGAAGAAGAAGATTATATAAAAAAATCAGAAATACCCTCTTTACCTAAAATTGAAAATAATAAAGTAGAAGTGCGCGATGCCTTCACAGAAAAAGATCATAGAATAATAATGGAAGAACTCAAAGAGTTTCACAAGTCAGGCAAGCCAAATTTCAAAACAAAAGAGTATCGTAAAACATTATACTATTACTTTATTTTTCTATGTGAAACAGGTGTTAGAGCAGGTGAAGAAGTTAAAAACTTATTGTTTAGTGATATTGAAAAAGAGAATAGAAATTGCTTTTTAAAAATTACAAAAGGAAAGACAAAAGCCTATTCACGTGCAAGAAATATTGCATTAAGTTATAAAGCATTAAGTGCTTTACTTGAAATAGCTCGTATTCAAAACCCAGAGAAAGAATTAACAATTGATAATTTTACAAATATAAAAAAACCGATACTTGAAGCCTCATTTGGTCAAATGCCCTGTTATGTGAAAGTTTTTAATCTTTTTATGAAATATTTAAAATCTAATAATATTATTAAAAATCACTATACATTATATTCTTGCAGACACTTCTATATAACTCAAAAACTTCAAAGTGGCATTGATATTTATGTTCTTGCTAAATATGTCGGCAACAGCGTTGAAATGATACAAAAGCATTACGATCATCATCATATTGCAATTCAAGAAAACATCGACAAATTAACAGGTATACAGAAGTCAGTTGTTTTTTAACTGAAAAAACAAGATTAAAAAGAGGTGTTTAAAAGTAAGAAACTTAAGAAAATTTTAACGAGTTTTCATGCTTGCCCTACACAAAAGCACCTTTTAAGCCTAAAAGCCTCTTAAAATTAACTTGTCGAGGTCGAATATTGGAACTAATGTTATTTCAGCAAAGGATCTTTAATCTTTAATTATCGAACAAACTACTAATATTAAAAATATTGTAATTAATATTAAAAGAAAAATAATTAATATTAAAACTATTAAAATTAATATTAATAAAACAATTATATGAAATTATTTCATTAAAAATAAAATCCTAAAAACCTCTAAAACTGCATAAAAAAAACCTCTTGTAATCCCCCTTTATTTTTTTATTTCTATAAATGCGCTTGCAAAGTTTGATTTTAATGATTAATTATAAGTAAGAGAACATTAAAAAAGGACTTAATATTAAAAACAATATTATAAACATTTAGAAGTCATTAACAGTAAAATCACAGTCGGTTATTAACCTGGTCTCGATTTTAAACGAATTAACTTGTTTAATTTGGAGAAAATGAGAAAAATAATTTTAAAAAGTAATAAATAATAATTTTTATTACTTGTATAGCATAAAATAAATATTTAATATAAAGCAAATAATAAATTGACTTTTATATATGTATCATATATAACACAAGCCAAATTAAATTAAAAAAGGAGAAGTAAAATGAGAATAAGAACAAATAAAAATGAAAACATTGTTGGTTTATGTGATTTTAAAGAAGATACGTATGAATTGATGTTTGAAACAGAAAAAGAAACATCTAAATTTAATGTTATACCTAAAAATGATCGTAATACTTTTAGAAAGAAACATGGTATAGAAGTAGTAGAGATAACAGAGAAAGCGACTGATGATTTCATTAATAAGTTATGTGATGATGAGACTTTTTTGGGTAAGTATCTTATTAGTAGATTTCGAGAAAAAATGGAAATGGTTTATGAAAAAAGAACTCATGTATCTTTTAAAACTATGTATGTATATGAGCAATATACAGACATTGATGAAGATGAAGATGAAGATAAAGATGAATATGAATATGAATATGAAAGTGAATTAAGAGATTATCAATTAAAAGAAAAAGAAAAAGAAAAAGAAAAATCGAATTATTTTAGCGAAAATGCTATTTTCTTCTACCCTGATTGTGTTAATGATAAAGATATTTCATTAGATGAATGTAATAAAAGAGATAGTAATGAAGAGGTTTCTATTCAAGCCGCTGCATTTATCATTTGGATTAATGTTCTTGAAGAAGCGAGGCGGATTTTTGGAAGTGGTCATCTATACTATTATTATCTGAACTCTATCTTGTTTAATCTAAATAAATATCATTTTATGATGGATAAAAATGGCAGAGCAATTTTTACAAAAGAAGAAGTAGATTGTATTGCTAAAAACTTGAGCGATTGTTTTTTTAAAGATCAAGAATTAGATGTAATTCAAATCTAATAAAATAAGTTATTTTAATATAAAAAGTTTTATAGAATGCAAAGAGACCTGAACGGTCTTTTGTCGTTTCTGCACCTGGTAAAATCTCCTTTCGATCCCTCATATTTTTATAATTTAAACAACAACCTAAAACTTCTACCATCACCAGGTTAAGCAACTTGTTGCGATCTGCGAAGCATATTTTATTTATATTGTTTATTACTCTCATAAAGCATTTAATGTTATTTCTATTTATATTTTAAAAAAACAACAAATAAATAAAATTAATATTATTTTATTATTAATTTAGCATATTATGAATACATCATATTATTTGTTGATATATATTGACTTTTCCGTATACATTATATAAAGTTCATTCCTAAAATTTAATAAGCAATTTGGCTTATAAGATAAAAGGAGAATTAAAATTAATAATGTAAAAACAAATAAAAACACTGGCGAAGCACATAATAACTCTTTATCAAATATGTTTGGTGATGATCCTTTTAATGGGTTGCCTTTAAGCATTTATGCAGAGCATTTATTTTATTCAGGAATGAAACAACTTGTAAAAGGCTATGATGGAGACTCTTTTGATTTTGTAAAAATAACAGAAGCCAATGATTTTGATTTTGAACAAAATGGCGTTTTCCCTTACTGTGATGATTGTGATAACGAATTATCAATGCGTTCAAGAGAAAGCGGAATGAATATAAAGGTTTCTATAAAGTCGTCTTCATTTATCGTATGGGTTCTTGTTATCGAACAGATTTTTAATAAGTTAGAACCTGGTAAAACAAAAACTAAATTAATGAATATTTTTCAAGATTTTATGTATTCTTATTCTCGAATGGTAGATAAAGATAATATTCCGCTTTTTAATGAAGATGAAAAATATCAGATATATAAATATTTAGATTAAAACTGCTTTAATACAAAGAGACCTGAAATGGTCTTTTGTCGTTTCTGTGTTAAATAAATAAATCTTTTCAGTTCCTAACTCATAATATTTTTTATAATTCCTCAAAATAATTATCTAATTACATTTCAATCAATAAATCAATTATTCGCGTATTTGCCAGGTTTAAGCAACTTGTTGCGATCTGCGAAGCATTCTTTTTTATTTCTATTATTTTAAGTGCGCTTGTAAAGTTTGCTTTATATGTTATATAAATTATATATATAGGAGAGGTTTAATGTATAAGTTTAATATGATTTGTTTAAAAAAAGAAGTGTCGTATAAACATAGTTTTATTAGAACTATTTGTAATGTTTTGGGGCAACCAGGTGAAAAATTGGCTTATAAGTTATTTTTATTAGTTGATGAATTATGTGTAAATAAAAACACTCAATATTCCGATATCTTCACTGTTAAACGTTTTATGAGAAATAACTCTTATTTTACTTCTGATCGTTTAGACCAGTTAAGTATATTCGAAGAAATGGGGCTTATTTGTCGCAATAGAAGTGGTGTCATATTTAACAGGGTTCTTTTTAATGAGTCGAACACCTGGGCTGATGCTGTTATCAATGTTTCTTTTAAAAATAATCAACTTGTTGTTAGTAATTTATCTAACAACTCTTTTGTTATTAAAAAAGGTGTAGGTGTTAAGCAATACATTTATTCGATATGTAATTTACAAAAGCGAAACTCTAAAAAAGAATTATATTTAGATGTTGTTTTTAATCTTTTCGTAGAGAACGAGAAGACAGGGGAAGCACAATTTAAAACTGTTGAAAACCCAAACAAAATTAGTCAAGAACTTGGTTTTAGTAGAGAAATGATTAGGAATAAATTAACGAAACTACTTAAAACAGGTTTGATTTTAAAATATAAAAAACCTTACATTTTTCTATTATCTAATAATAATGATGTTAACTATAAGCCATCTAAATACTATATTAATAATGAACTACTAACTCTTAACGAATACAAAGGAGTGTCAAAAGTTGATAGATCTTTTGATATCGTTATTAAAAAATCCACCGCAATTTTTACAAAAAAGGAATTAAAATGAAAAACAATACTATTAACAAAATAACAAAAGCAAAAAACAAAGTAATTGAGTGCTCTCCTGAAATAAGCATAATATTAACTGGAACTTCAATAGGTTTTATTAATTTAAATTTTAATATTAACTTTTTAGAAAATATTGGAATGGCTTCTATTTCATTTGTGATCTGCTGTTGGTTTCTTGAAAAATCAAAAAACTATCGAAAAGATAAATTTAGCATTAAAAATAATAATAAAAATTCTAAATAATCGACTTTATAATAAAAATATTTCAGCTTCATTTATTCTTTTACATAAATAGATAATTTAAGGCTTATTTGAATATTGAGTTATAATTAATATTATATAATTTGACAGCGTTTTAACAAGTGATAATAACTATATTATAAATAGTTATTAGGAGTTAAAGCATTATGTTCAATTATAAATCAAAAGGAGTTGTAAAAAGTTTAATTATTTTTTTTGTTGCAGTTTTTAATTCATCTGCAATGGCTGCTGATAGTTTTCAGGCTGAAAGATTATCGACAATAGGTTCTTTATATACATTAGCAACTATCGTCGCTTCATTTTTAGGGTTATTTTTAATTATCATTGCAATATACAAATTAAAACTAAACTCTGACAATCCAAATATTTCAAAGAATTTCCCCTCTTCAATAGTTATAACATTCCTTGCAGGAACTCTTCTTTTTAATTATGCAGGTTCTTCATCTGTGATTATTAAATCTGTTCTGGGTGATGATAGTGGTTATTGTATGCTTGCCATTGAAGAGCAGATAGAAAGTGAAACGGTTAGGGAAAATTGTTTTGATGTTGAAAACTCGGAGATGTTGGCTGATACAGCAACAAAAATAGAAGAAATGAATGGAGAAGATGCTTCACAGGTGTTTAAAAATAATATCAAAGTAATAATTTCATTTTTCCAGTTTGTAGGTTTTATTTACTTTGTTAAGTCAATATATTCACTAAAAAGAGAGAGTGAGGGTCAATCAAATCAAGGCTATGGAAAAATAATAGGAACGATCTTCTTATCTTCATTGTTCATCGATCTGCCTCATACATTGGTTCTTATAGATGATACGATGAATTACCTGGGCTTTGGTTTATAGATTAGGGGTTCAGTCTCTTATATTTTAAAAGATCAATCTGGTCTTTTTTTTGTTTTTAAAAAAAACAGTATTTAAAATAAATATCTCAATAATATCTTAATAACAACCTTTCTTACTATTTAATACCCTCCTTAAATTTTTATTTTTATAAATGCGCTTGCAAACATTGTTTTAAATGGTTAGATGATATTATAAACAACAAGGAATTATAATTATGTTAGAGAGAAGAAAAAAACAAAAGAATATTTTCACATTTAAGAATTTTAGTGCAGTTTTGGTTTTAATGTTAAGCATTAATACATTACACAATTCACTTACAATTTTTAGCCTTGAAAATAAATTAAAAAACAGTATTAAAATAAATCAAGTTTCTAAAAATTTTGACTGTAATTATAATGAAAATATGGGAACAGTTTTCTGTCAAGATAATAGATTTACTGATGTTAAAAACATCGAAGTATATTAATGACCTCATTATTTCACAATTTGAAAAAGCACTTGAATTAATATTTTAAAGTGCTTTTTTAATATTAAAGTTTTATTTTTAATATTAATAACCACCCCAAATAACATTAAAATATACAAGTTAAATATTAATTAGATAAAAACTAATATTAATTAACTAAAAAATAATATTAATTAACTAAAAATTAATATTTAATATTATTATTCACCCTCCCCCTTACATCTTATAAAATATTGTTAATACAATGATTTATAGCCAATTAATTTTATATTTAAACATTTTCTTTTTATTTATTACATATTTAGGCTTGATTTATAATGTATATAGATCATATTATAAATATATAAAACATATTATATTAAATAAGGAAAGTTATGAGCAATATAATGATATTTTCAATTAAAGGCGGTGAAGGAAAAACAGTTTTATCAACTAACCTTGCTGCAGCAATAGACAATTCACTATTAGCATTTTGTGATAACACTGCTGATATGGATTTTCTTTTTCAAAAAAGAAATGGCTTTAAGTTAAAACACCCGGATTTGTTTGATTTAAGAATGGTTGAAACTACAACAAAAGAAACTAAAAAGTCTGGTGAGATAATTCATATTGATCTAATTGATGATGTTATCAATTATGTAAAAAATGAAGAGAAAGAGACAGGTAAAGAAATACATACAATTTATGACACTGGCGGTTATAACGCTGATGAAGTGATTGAAGATAAGTATTTAGAGTATTCACATCATAAGTTAATTATGAATGCTGATTACATTGTTATACCAATTGGCATAACTGATATAGAAATACAGTCTTTAAAAACAATGTCTAAAATTTTAGAAAGAATATCAAGCAAAGTAGGTCGTAAAATCATTGCAAATGTTGTTCCTTGTCGTATTCACCCTAATGCAAAAATAACAGGTCAATCTTTTCAAAATCTTTTAAATGAGGTTTCAAAATATGACTGTTTTAATATGTTAGAGACCATTATTAACGAACATTCAAACTTTAAAAAATCAATGTCTCTTGGATTAGGCGTTGTAGAAGCAAAACAAACTCGTAGTTCTAAATCATCAAGACAAATAAAGAACTTGATAAGAGAACTTGATTTACCTTTAAGAAGCGGAAATATAGGAGTCTAAAAATGAATATGATGAATAAAATCAATGAGATTAAAACAGAGAAAATCAATAAAGAATTAACTAAAAAAGCAGTAAGAAATGACACTTCTAAATCAATTTCTAAACCTCTTCCTAAATCGGTTGAAATGTTTCAAAAGTTAACAACTGGCGTTCCTTTGATGGGTAAAGAAATCAAACAAAAGAAAGCAGTTGTTAAAGACTACAAAGCGAAACATATCAATAGATACCCTCTTGAAAATGTTGAACTTTATAAAGAAGTTAAAGAGTTGTTTAGAGAACTTAATATCAAGGCCTCAAATGAAGAGCAAATGATAATACAAGGTGCAAAAATATTCTTATTAGAACAGAAAAAAGAAGCAGAAAAAAAATTAAATAAACAAAAAAGAAATGGAGAAATGAAATGAATAAAATTACAAAAACAATAATAGGTTTATCGATATCTTTAAGTGCTGCACTGGCGAATGCTGAATGTGTGGTTGATGGAGAATATTTAAAATCACTTGCTAAAAAAGAAACACCAAAAGAAATAGGTTGTGATGTTGAGCTATTTGTAAATGATAGTTCTTTAAAGAAATATTCGAGTGATCGTTTTATGTTAATGTCGATGAAAGATCATAATGTTGAGGTTTTAGATTTAACAGATATGGACTCATCTTTAATGTATTCAATAAATATGAGTGGTAATACTAAATTAAAAGAAATTAAACTTGGCGATATTACGAGAATATCAAAACTTACTTTTAATGATAGTAAAATTACTGATCTTACTTTTTTAAGTGATATTAATTCTGTAAGAATAATTACAAATACTAATATTAAAAAATTTCCTGATGAAGATAGCAAGTTTTGTGATGGTGCTAAATCTTACAAAATTGACATAACAGGTAAAGAAAATAAAGCTGCAATGATTGAGGCTTGTGATATTGAAGTTAAATAATTATTTACTCAACAATACAAAGAAAGTCATATTAATTTATGATTTTTTTTGGTCTATAAAAAAATTAAACTTGTTTTATGTTTAATTAAAAAGGAATAAAAAACCCCTTATATTAAATAATGATTAACTATTGAATTATATAAAATATATGATAATTAATATATATAAGATAGGGAATTATAGAATGAAAAAGGAATTAAAAAGAAATATTAATTTAAGTAAATGTTTTGTATTTATTATGTTCGTTGTTGTTGTTTTAATAAATACTGATGTTGTGGCTGATGATTACTACAATGATGATAGTTGTATTACTGATATTAGAGACGCTGAATTAACAGGAAAGGCTTGTAAGTCTCTTGACCTGGGCGTTTTAAAGCATAAAGCGAATTACACTAATAAAGTGTATGAACCTTTTTATGATACAAATGAGTTTATCGATAGTGAAACGATGAACACTTATAACAAGTTAGATAAATCAAAAAATGAACTTGGAACATCACAATCATTTTCAAAAGAACTTTTCAAAGAAACAGTCTATAAACCTTATTTATTATTATTATGTCTTTTGTTTTTCATCTTTACAAAGGTTAGGAATGCAAGCAATAAAGAGGTAAAAGAAGATTACAGTGATGTTTTAGCATTTATTGTAATGAGTTTTATCACCATTTCTATTTTAGATTTAACAGCGAAAACAGAGGAAACAACCGTTCCTATTGTTAGAACTTCAATCGAACTCAATAACTATTTAAACAGAATATCTCAAACTAATGTAATGAGTGAAAGTAATAGTGTTGATCTTATACTGAATGAATACTCAAAAAATGAAAGTCTTATTGATACAACTGATCTTTTTAAAATAAATGTCTGCCTATCTAATTCTCAAAAGTATGATCTTGAAAATAGAGAAGTCGCCTTTAACTTCTTCAATGACAGAAAAGAAGTTGTTGATTTTTATAATTTAAAAAATGAGCCTTTTATTACAAACTTTGATGAAAGAAACCATAGGAAAGTTGCTTACTCTTTAAATGAAACTGGCTTTCTAAATCATATTTCTTTTGCAAACTGCGGTCAGGTTTTGTTCCCATCATTAAATGTATCTGCTGAACTTTTTAAAACGATGGAGGCTATCAATTTTAAAGAGTTATTACATAGTTCTATTATTGAAAAAGACTTTGAGAAAAAAGTTAAAGAATTAAAGTCAAATTATGAAGATAAGATCGGAGAA
Source organism: Psychromonas aquatilis (assembly GCF_038155185.1). Lineage (NCBI taxonomy): Bacteria > Pseudomonadati > Pseudomonadota > Gammaproteobacteria > Alteromonadales > Psychromonadaceae > Psychromonas > Psychromonas aquatilis. Next base: position 16,924 of record NZ_JBAKAZ010000035.1, on the reverse strand, counting down.
GATTATAATTCTAAACAGAAGTTTGTTGATTTGCTTGTTATGTTTACTACTGAATATAAAAAAGGTGTTTTGTTTGGTTCTGTATTAACTAACTATGAGTTGAATAATATTAATGTTATTGAAAGAGATTTTACAAACTTCACAGAAAGACAAATAAAAGCAGATGAAGTTTATAATAATATTGTTTCAGCACAATGTATTTTAAATGCCCCATTTTTAGATAAAACAACTGTCGCTCTTAATTCTTTCCCATCACAGTCTAATTCAATTAATCAATATGATTGTATAAATATAGTGAATGATGATTTAGAAGTTGCAGCCATTCCTTATGTTTATGAAGAAAATGAAGAGTTAGTAAAACAAAAAAGAATTCAATTAAGAGATAATTCTCTACCTATTGCAGAGGAAGAAGCAAAAAGCATTTCAAGTGAGTATGAAACAGTAAACTTAATATTTAATGAGATATTCAGTGAAACAACTGATTTTTATAAAGATTTAGCACATATTTATAATAAAGGTGGTTATTCTTCAAGTGAGTTTTTTACTTACTTACATAATAACGCTAATGATAATTCTATCACTCTCGCTAAACTTATTGATGTTAATAAAATCGATTACTCTAAATCTATGCCTGATTTTAATTTTGATAAAACTCCTGTCATTTCAACAAATGTTTTTACAGTCAATTCTTTTATAAAAACAACACTCGATCAAATTGATCTTGAAAAAGGACAGTTATCAACTAACTATGCTAATTCTTTAATTGAATATTCTGCCGACAATTCAAGTTCTAACATTGCAGATGAATTATATACTGATGTTAGTTCTATGGATTTTATAACTGGCTTGCTTGAAAACAATTCAGTGATTTTCTCTACTGTAAAAAAAATGGTTTGTTCTGCTGATAAAGATGATTGTGTTGAGATTTATAGAGATTTTGATGGAACGGTAGAGTGGAAGAACTTATCAAACAGTTTGAATAAAGTTGGTGCTGAAACTCTTATCTATTCTCTTTCTGCATCAATAGCGATATCTACTGTTGATAGTATTTTAAATTGGCAAAAAAGAAATGGAGACGCGACACAGGCGATCTTTGGTAATCAATCAAAAGCAGGAAAAATATCTTCTTTTACACACATTGGTAAAAGTGCAGCGGAGACAATGGCTGCTTTATCGATTATGTCTATAATCCTGGGCAATTTAATGATTTCTTTATTCAGTTTTCAGGGGTTTGTTTTAGGATGGTTCGAGCAAGCACAAATAATCTATTTAAACATTCTACCAAACTTGATTATTATGGTTTGTGTTATATCTTTAATGACCAACTACACAGTTAGAAGTTATAGCAAATCATTATCTCTAACTTTAAATTTGTTCTTATATCCTTTAATTGCTGTTGTTGCAGTTTCTATTATTAGTTTCTTCTCTAACTATATGCTGATAACGATGTTAGACAACATACCGAACATTTCAAGTATGCTTTTACCAGAAAAAAATGGTTCTGCAATTGATAGTATTTTTTCAAGTATCATCGTTATTTCAATGTTAATCCTTTTAATGATAATAGGTAATGTAATCATCATTAAAGTGCTGATAAATGGTCTTTCGAAATTAACTACAAACAGCTTTGATGGTGCATTTGAAACGGCTGAAAATGTAATTAACAAATCACAGGCTGTTATTATGACAAGTGTTGTAGGAACAACATTAAAATCAACAACAAACAGAGTTAAAAGCAAAATAAAAAACAAAATAATAAAAGAAAATAAATAAATAAAAAACCTTTATATATAATAATTTTCAGTTAAATATTATTGTATAAAACTTTATCACTTGAATTATATGTAATTTATGATAATTCAAGTAGTAAGGAGATGGTTTTTTTATGGACAAAACAAGAACAAATAAAGAAAATAGATTTTTCACAAAATCTAATATGGTGAATGTTATTTTTCCATATTTTTCAATGACAAAAAAAATTAAAAATAAAGCAGTTTCTGCTAATTTTCTCCCATCTTTTAATATTTATTTCTTTTTTCTTTTTTGTGTTATCACCTCATTTTTATTTTTAAATAGTGCAGAAGCAGCACAAGTAGCAAATGAGATTTTAAAAACAAATCAAGATAGTATCTTTGCTAATATTGTTGCTTATATCAATCCTGATGTTGTTGATAGCCCTGAATTGAATGAAACCTTTGCCCATCAAGATATAGGTATTTATTTATCAATGATTGGGGTGTTTGCTAATAAAGCAGCATTATCATTATTTTTTGTTGGTTTTCTTTGGTTCGGTTCTAAATCTGCTATTGATAGAGTTTTTGGTGTTACTAACCAATCAGCAATTATTAAAACCGCTGTATTCTCATTCTTCATTTTTATGTCAATGCCATACTCTACTTTTACTTCAAAGATCCACGATACTTACGCTGAAAAAAATATGTTTCAGTATTATTTTGATAAAGCGATTTATAACACTGTTGTTGTTGCAGATAACGTAGCAGCAACCAATATGAACAATTCAATCTCTATCCCATCTTTTAAAGTTGTTTCTCCAAAAAATATAAGTGATGACTTTCTAAAAGTAATAAATGCTTATGTCCTGGGCTATCAGGATACAGATAAAGAAAATGAAAGTATTAATATTGAATATAAAAGTAATGTTTATCGAATTGAGTTTGATATGGGGGGGTCAACAACTAAAATAACGACTAATTCTTCTGTGGCACTTAATGAACAGTCTGATTTATTAAATATCAATTTATTAGAAAAAGAAAAGATATTTATTAAAAGTTATGTGGAGCATTTATTTAATACAGCAGTTAAGGTCGGTAAAAAAATAGAAAATATAGACTTCTCTTATTTAATGCAGCAAACAGGCGATATACAGGATTTTGAGAACTCAAAAGATTTACATTTAGCATTTAATGAAGATTATAAAAACTACTGTAATAACCTCTATGATTATTCATTAGCAGGGTCAGATCAAAAAACAATTCAAAGATATTTTGAAATTGTATCACTTTGTGAAGCAACTAACTTTTTAACAGAAAACTATCAAAATGAATTTTATTCTGTGGAAAGTGTTTACAACAATACTTCTCCTCTACGAAACAATAACGCTTTTATTTTCGGAGAGAATATATTAACGGCTAACTATGACGATATTTTAGAATACACAAATAAAGTATGTAAAGGCGGTTATCTTGCTTGTGTAGAAGCGGTGCAGTTTACAACTATTCATAATATAGAAGAAAGAAAAGACCTGGGGGTTTTAGCAATTCCTGTGGGGATTGTTAATGAATTAATTGGAAGCGTTTATGATACTTCTGATCGAATATTAAAAGTTAGAAAAATAAGTCAAGAGCCATCTCAAATTATCCAATTTAAAGATAAAGTATTGCCTGAAAATGCTTTATATAGTGTTCCGTTTACATTACATCATCAAAAAAATAATGGCTTGATTTATGACACCTTTGATCTCTATGATTTTAATAAAATAGATCTCCCCTCTTTTGAAGATATTTTAGGAACTATGACTGGTGGAGATATAACAACTCAATTTGAACGAGTAAAAACTTGTTTCAGGAAAACAGATGAAGTTTATAACGGGTTTAATTGTAATAGTCCAACAAAAGAAGTTTTGGACTTCGGAACAGGAATGATTAAGACAGGTGCAGCGATTTATCTTTCTAACCAGGCGATATTATTAAATAAATCATCTAAGTTATCAGGTGGCGTTGCAGTAGGTTCTAAACTCGGTAATAAATTATCTAAATCAGCAACGGGTATCGTTGCTGTTCTAATACCAGAAATATTCACAAATGACACAAAAAACGATCCGTATTATTCAAAAGATACAGTTCAGGGGATCGTTTTATTAAGCTTTATAGTCTCTTTCTTTAATTCCGTTTTCGCTTCCGCCCTTGCCTCTGCTGCGATGCTATTAATGCTGTCAGGAATAGGAATTATTGTTTTAGTTTATGGTTTCTACTTCCAAATATTTTTACTCTTCGTTGCCACTCTGATCGAGTTAATAATTGATAGTAAAGTGCTAATGATTAAGATTTATTCATCAGTTATTAATGATGGTGTAGAGGGTTGCGGTGCTGTCTTTAAGGAAATGATCGCAGAGCTTGTCTTTTTAATATTTCTTATTTTTATGATGAACGATATGGCTTATATCGTAGATATTTTACTGTTAAGTCAGTTGGAGCAGATATTCTCAACAGTAGACGCGATGAAAGGTTCAATTGAGACAATTTTGATCGGGCTACCTCAATTGTTTATAGCAATAGTAGTGCAAGTAGTCATATTGATTTTAGTGAATAGTTTCCTAACAGGTTTATTACAAAGAATATTAGAACAAGTTAAAAAATAATTACTTAAACAAAAAAGGAGTTTATATGAGTGATAATGAAATAAAAAATAATAATGGTTTTCAAGTTGGAAAAATAGAACCAGAAAAGTCTTTATTAAAAAGTCTTGCTAATCTTTCAAAATTTTCATCTTCAAAAATTAAAGATTTGGAATATGAATATGAAGAAAAAACCACAATGAAAGAAGAAGTTGAAAAAGCTATCAAAGAACGAATGTCTGCCTATGAAAAGGAAGGAAGTATAAAGGGCCATATTTACGGAATAAACGGTCAAAGGAAGTTTGATACTGAAAGCGGTATTTTTAGTAGTAATAAACGCGCTTATGCCGGAATGTCCCCTGAACCAGATACAATAGTTGATATGTTATTGCTTGTTAAAGACAAAAATATAATTCAATTTCCTCACAGTGAAGAAAATGTAAAAAGTTTCAAAGAAGCAATGCAAAAAATAAAGGACGAACAGCTTTTTGATTTAGAATTAATTACTTTTAGTGCCGGTGTTGATCCATCTTTTGAAGAAGCGCTTAAAGAAGTTATGAGCAATGGTTTACAGATTGGTAATGATCTGACAAATGAACAAAAAAAACCAGAACAAGAGCTTGATGATGGTTTGCAAGTAGGCAAAGATAAAAATAATAAAAATAATAAAGATAATAAAGGCACATCCCTAAAATCAGAAAAAGTGGAAGAAAAAAGTTACTTGGAAAAAAGGGAAGAGGAGATGGAAAAGAGGCTCGCTGAAATGAAAGGCATTATAGAAAGCAACAGCAAGCCGCCAAAAGAAACAAAAAAGAGAAGCATAAGAAATATAGGAAATAAAATATAACATTTTAATTTACGTTAATTAAATTTGAAAAAATTAACAACTTTAAATCGGTTGTTAATTTTTTATTTAAATTGATTATTTCAACATTGTTATTTACAATTAAAAAATCATAAATTAAAAGGAAATATAATTATGTCAGTTTTTGATGTATCTAAACTTTCTCTTGAAGAACTTAATAAAGAGTTTGAAAAAGCAAAAGAAATAATTTCAAAAAAAGAACTTTTTCAAGAAGAGCTTAAAGAAAATCTTGAATTTATTTCAACATTAGATAATGACTACAAAAAATGTATTGCTGTTGATTTATTATTACCTTTTATTGTTGATAATATAAATTTATCAAGAGAAAAAGATAAAATTAAAGAACTTCAACAAAAGATTTCACCTTCTTTGGATAAAGAAAAGAAACCTCGTGCAGTAAAAAAACAAAGATATCAACTTTTTAATGTTAATGAATTAGAAGAAAAAGCACCTCACTTCCATAAATATTTAACGACAAATGAGGGCTGTGGATTACATTTACAAGATCCTAAATTTCTTGTCGTTTATAGAAAAAGGTATAACGACCAAGCAAACGAAGCAGCGATTTTAGATGGATTTGAAACATCAAAAGAGTTGTTGGATAAGCTTGCTAAAAAAGAAGCAATAGTTTCACCGCAGTTAACAGAAGAGCCAACTTCAATAGACCTTTCTTACTTTAAAGAAGTGTAGTCTTATTGGTTTGAGAGGTTGTTTAAGGCCATAGATAATATTGCTTTACATAGGTAAATTTCAGGGTGGTTGATAGGCACTCTGATTTTATCAAAATCTTTATGTGTATTTTGTATATAACGATCACCTCTCAAACAAGAATATATGTTTTCTTTAAGAGAGTTACACATAAAACTATCTAATTTAGAAAAGTTAGTTCCTATGGTTTTACATACCTTGTCATAAAGTTTCTCGTCTTCTACATATATCGATTTGTTTAACGCTAATACCATTTTAAAGTTTAAGTTAACCTTTGATAATTCCCTTTTATATTCGTTGAGGATTTTATCATTGCTTTTTATCAGTTTAATTGTTTTGTTAAAAGTCGTTTTATGAAGGTTGTGAGCAACATTAAGATTATTATATTTTATCATTCGTTGCATTAAATCATTGTCATTTAACTCACTTAATTCTTCGAAATATCCTGTTGAAAATATTTTATCTTTTAATGCGTTATACTTTTTATCTTGCTCTTCCTTAATCAAATTTAACTCTTTAATTATTCTGTTTTTTTCAATTTTTATTTTTGTATTTCTATGTTTTTTTCTTAAAATAATATGGCTCTCAGCCAAGTGTTGGATTTTTTTAAATTCTTCAATTATCTCAGCCGGATTAAGCCCAAACCCTTCTAAAATCAAAGAGTCTTTATCTTTATTTTCATAAACATTTATCTCATTTATCTTTTTTATTATATTCATATTATATTCTCCTTAATATATTAATTACCATATATAAAAATATATTCAAAAAAATAGAATTTTAATTTTTTAACAAAACTCAATATTGCTTATTTTTTTTAAAAAACCACTGAAAAACTTTTGTTTAATACCTTTTCTTCAACCTTTACCTGCCCTCACTATATTTCTTTAAAAAAAATAATATTATAAAAAATAATATATATATATTATTCGGTTGTGTTTTTTTTGAACAATGTTAAATATATGTATAGGCTTACATAAAAAAGGAGGTTATATGAAAAATAAAATTAAATTTATTAAAGAAAAAATAAATAATGTTTTTTTTGAACAAAAAGAGGAGTTAAAAGAGCCTTCTGAAAAAAATGAAACCGATCAGTTAGATATAGATATAGATATAGACGAGTTTCTTACAGATATGGACGAATTTATTTGTGAAGACACTATATTTGACGTTGAAAGTGAATATGAATATAAAACAGAAGAAGAAGTTAAAGTATGCTTTGCTTTTGAAGAGGTCAAAGACTTTCTAAACAATGCAAAGAAAGCATTTAAACAAAGAGAGGCATTAGGGAAGAATGGTAAAGGCATAGAAATCGAAAATGAATTAAGTTTTAATATCGATATAACAGGAATTAAAATTGCTTTTAGAGAAATACCTCCACAAATAACAATCAAAAAATACCCCGATGATATTTTAAAACTGAATGCAGCAAAAAGAAAATTACATCAATCAGCAATTGTTAAACCTATAAGAAAAATATTAAAGCCCTATCCTAATATAAAGTTTGTTGAAGACCTGGCTGAAACAATTGAAAATGATAATAACATTCCAAGAAACGAATTATTAAAAACGCCTGAAAAGTTTTTTAAGATTGCTGAAAACTTTGAAATGCCAGGTCGATTTACTTTTATTCCTGACGATGTTTTTATTACTTTTGTTGAGAAAGAATTACATCAAAATTATTCTGTTATGTTTAAAGATTTTCATTCTTACAATCAAAGTGAAGTTGTTGTTCGTCCTAAAAGTGGACTTATAGATCACTATGAAAATCAAAAAATGAATGAATGTTTGGCTTATTTAGTTAATAAACATAATTTAAAAAAATACCATGTAAACCGATTTGTTCTTCCTCCTGTTATTCATTTGTTAATACTGAATGGCGAACCTAAAAAGAAAGAAAAAGAAGAGGGAGAGCAACCTTTTACTGTTGATGATGGAACAAAAATAAAAAGCATTTATAAAGACGATATTCATAGAACTTTTCATTTAAACCACCCTTTCACAGAAGAAGTAAATGTCAAAGATTTCACTTCTTATATCGTTAATAATGTAAAAGAGTTATGTTTCTATAATTACAATACAGCGGTTTCTAAAAAAAATATTCAGTTTGATAAAAACAAAAATATTATTAGAAGCGTGATATCTAATTTCTGTGAAAAATCGAATATATTAGAAAAAGACTTATTTAAAAACCCTGGTGAAAGACAGTTAGAAGATTTAATCAATACTTACCTAATACTGTTTAGTAAATACTATTCTTTATATCATTCAAATAAAATACCTGATGATCTATTCACGAAGAAAAAAGAAAGCCAAAAAGTTGAAGCCGACAAAAAGAAAATGAAAAAGTAATCTTCTTTTAATATGATCTCGACTTTTTTAGTATCAACTTGCTTGATTGAAAAAAGTGAGAAACCAAAAAATTATTTTGGTAATTCTTCACCTGTTTTTTTAAAGTTTAAGCCCTTTCGATTTAATTTTGTTTTTATTCTCTTTTACTAACTCTTGATTGTTTATGTTGTTAGTTTCTTCATCGCCTTTTTCAATCTCTTCATAATATGCAATGATTTTTTGTTTTTCGATATCTGTTAAATCATTTGATTTGTTAAGTATTTCATCTTTATTTGAAATCATATAATCATTATTGCTTTGCTGATTAAACCTAATTTCTTTAACATCTTCCTTAACGATTAACTCAATGATTTGATCGTTTATTTTAGATTGTATTTGGCTATGGTAGTCTTTAAGTTTAGGGTTTTGAAGCATTAACAGACCTGATTTTTCAGTGAAGTTATAAACACCTTTTTTAATACTTTTAACATTTCTATTGAATTGTTTATCTGTATCTGCCATTTTCCTTTCAAACTCAACTCGTATCATTTCTCTTAATGTTTCATCATTCTCTATACCTGGGAATTTTACTTTAATTTTTTTACTATTCTTATCTGTTGAAAAAAGTAATTTAAGTTCTAAATGCCTTAAATCATCATAGTTAGTATTAGTATTATTTTCATCTGGTTTAAGTGTAATAATTTCATTCGGTTTTAAGTTTTTAACATCTTCTATTAAAATGTTATTAAGTAGCGTTGCCGCTTCATTGGGCCACAAGTTTGATGTTGTAATCGATTGTTTGTTATCTGATAAATTTTCTATTTTCATAAGCGTTCTATTCTTACTATCTGTAAAGAATAAACAGTTATCTTTTTCTAAAACAGTAATGTTCTTTTTTGTTAAAAAACCTTTACTGATTTTCAAAACAAAGTGGTCATACTCGACTAAATTAATATCCTCTAAATTACCTTTTATGTATGCTCTCGATTTACCATAATTTAAAGAGTTTGGAATATGGTTTAAGTGATCCATCCTATATGCTTCTATATCTTCAACATCTAAATCAAAAGCACTAACAATATTCTTTCCTTTTAGTTCGTTATTTATCATTAATGAAGATTTATATTTTGTAAGTGAAATGTTTTTATCGGAATTAAAATTATTCATTGCCATTTTTATATATGAACAATTTCCTTGTTTGTTTATATCTACATAAACACCCGATCTTCTACACCTTTCAGCAAAAGTATAAAACGCTTTTAGTTTTAAAGCGGCTTGTTGTTCTGCTGTAATATTTATAGATTGTTTTTTCAATGACTTCATTACTGCTGAATAATGTTCCTGAATAACCTCTTCCATTTTATTTGTTTTATTATTCGCGCCTAATTTTCTATCTTGTGTTGCCCTTTCTGCAAAGGTAGCAAGTTTTGATCTAACTTCTTTATTCATAAAACTATGCTTGGTGAGTATCGCAGAACTATTTTTTAATCTTATATGAACATTAGATACTTTCTTTTCACCGGAGACTTTAACTTCAATATTGATCCCTAATTTTTCAAGTTCTTTTTTCATTTCATCAGTTGAAAGTTTTGGATTTGAAACAACTTTACCGATGTTATTTTGCAATGATTTAAACTTATCAAGGCTGCCCCTTAAACCATGCTCAGGTAGTAATTCGCTTAAATATGTTCTTCTGCTTTCAACACCATTTATTTTGTCGAAACCTAAACTAATACCTTGATCTAAAAATTGCTTATATTTTTTTTCTAATTTTGTATGTGCTGTTTGCTTTGCTAATCCAAAATCACGAGCATTCATAAAGCATTTTGAAACAGGATCAAAAGGATGCAGGTAAGAGTGAATATGTGGGTTTTCTTCATTATCGATATGCCAGTTGCTTAAAACTTCTATATCGCTTCTTTTTGTTAATCTGCCTTTTATTCCTTGTGCCTTTTTCAAGTCGTTATAAAAAACACAAAAAAATTCATTTTGTATTTCTTTCATTTTTTCCTTGGTTTTTTCTTCATTGCCTTTAAAGTGATCCAGGATTTTATTGTATTCGTGTTTTTGAAAAGTGAAATTACATTTGTAATTAAATAGTTTCTTTTTATCAAAACATTCACCGTTTAAATCCAGTTCATTCTTTTTCCTACTGTTGGCGACATAATGATTAAAGAACTCTTTTTGCTTCTCTGCTTCTTCATTACAAAGGTTTTTAAGTTCTTTTTTTGAAAGGTTTTCACCTATTAAATCTAATTTCAAACCAAGATCAGCCATTTTTGGGTTTAATTTAACCTCTAAATTGCACCTTTCTTTACTATACAGTCCGGTCTTTTTGTCAGATATTAAATAATAGATATGATTTGCCAGCCCTCCTGAACCTTTCTTTTTTATACTGCTTTCTCTGTCTGTAAATGTGTAGTGAGATTTTGCCATTTTAACGATCATACCAATTCCTTTATATGTTTCTTATTTATATTATTTAACATATAAAATAAATTATTCAATTTTAAATAAAATACAAATTAATAAACATTGAAAACTAAAACTATAACAATAAAAATCAACAATAAAATATTTAAAATACATCTTGATTTATATTAAAAAGATGATATTTATTTATTAAAGGAAGTTTTAAATAAAGGGATTAAAATGAAAGGTAATGACACATATAACAATATAAACCGCAACAAAGAGTTAATGAAAGAAATATCTAAAATAATTTCAAAGTATAAGATAAATCAAAATGATGTTGCTAAGCTGCTCGGAATTAAACAAGCCAGAGTATCTAATTTATTAGATTATAAAAAACATTATGATAAGTTTAGTATGAGCAAGCTATTTGAATATTTAGATTTATTGGGGGAGAGTGTCAATTTTTATTCAGAAAATAACTCAAATTCTAAATTGCGGATAACCATAGTAAATAATATTAGAAAAAAAAGAGAAGATAACTTACTTAAATTAAAAAAATAAAAAGTTAAATCTCTTTATAAGCCCTTTTCAGGGCTTTTTTATGTTGTTTTAAGCAACTTCAAGCTTTCAATATAAAATGCCTTTGATTTGCTTTTATAGTGCCTCTACGATAGGTAACAAGTTTTGAAAACTTCTAAATCAGGTTTTAAAATCAACTCCTCAATTTGTTTAGTTTCTTTTAATAGCGCTTTATGGAATGCATTGGCTATTTCTTTTGTCTTAGCATCGCTCCTGTCTTCGTGTAGACCTTCAATACTATGAATTTTATCAATAAAACAATTGTCTACGCTTTGTATCATTATGTAATAACCAACAGCAACAATTGAGAATGTCATCAATGTTATTGTTAGCAGAATGTTTTCTTTATTTGCTTTGATTTTCACTTCTTTATTTACTTCATTTTCAACTTCATTCATTTTTTAAAACTCCTTTTTATTTTTTTTAATGAATTTTTCCTTCTTTTCCTTTCTTTGGTTATTTTTTCCCTTAGCTCTTTAATTTCATTTTTCGTTTTTTTTATTTCGTTCATTAATAATTTTTCAAGTTCTATTTTTTTATCTTTCAACTCTGCATTTATAACATCTAATTTTTTTCTCTTGCGAATGTAATATAAATAATGATTAAACTCTTTTATTTCGTTATAGATAAATCTATCGAGATCTGCATTTATTTTATAATGATAATCTTTTGTATTATTATCGTTCGATAGAACTCTATTTTTTTGAGTGCCTACTTTAACTGCAGCATTACTAACACAAACGATATTTTTTATTAGAGATAAGGAACTTTCATCCACTCGTATCATTTCTTTTATTTTTAACAGGCTTCCATCTGTTTTTTTATTTTCTTTTTTATACCTATCTTTTAATTCGTTTACCTTTATTAAAATAGGATTGTCCTCTCTAACTCTTCTCCCCAAAACGCCACCTCTAATAGTTTAATTAATATTTATAATTAAACATATAAATAATTTTTTACAACCACCCCTAAAATATTATAATTATTAACTTTTGTTTTTTTAGTAAAAACCGCCTAAAACAAACAAAAAAAACATTTGAAATATTAAAAAATAAAAGCAAATAAAAAGTTAAATATTGATGTTAAATTAAAAAATGATATATATTGTTATATATAATGTGGATTTTATTTTTTGGTTTATATTATAGTTATTTAAAAAGGTGGTAAAAATGAAAAGTGAAAATAAAGGAGTGATTAAAACTTTAATTGCTTACAAAAATACAGTGGCTTTCTTAATTTCTTCTATTGGTTATATAGTATTGTCATTATTGAGTTTTAAAAGTATGTTATTCTTTCCAAAGAATTTCCAATATTTTATTCTTTTAGTCTTTGTATGTATAAGTATTAACTTATTTATTTATATTTACAAAAGAGAAAAGCAATTAGTATTCTTTAATAAAAAATTGGATCGGAACGATGAAGAGTTTTTAGAAGAATAATCTTTAACAACAGTCAAACCAGGCTGTTTTTTCAAAAAAAAACATCACTAAAATGATGTTTTTTGCTTAATGGTTATTCTTATTTATACTTTAAAGACATAGTTTCATTTTTGGCTTTAATTTCATTTCTGTTAGTTTCTTTATATTCGTTTCTTTTAATCTCTTGTGATTTTAAAAACTCTTTATTTTCATCATACTGAATTAAAATTGCACCTTTCAGATTATCTTTAAGTGTTTTTTCAAGTTCTTCCGGCTCTACATTACTATGTTTATCATTTTGATATTCATTAAATAATTCAGCGTTATCTACTAATAAGTTTTCTCTTTCATTAATATCAATTGCTACTTTAAATGTTTTTTCTGGGTTTTTACTTAATGCAACGGTTTGAATAACAAATGCCCCATCAACTATTAAATCTTTTGGTGTGAGGTCTTGATCTATTTCAGCTTTTAATTTCACTTCTTGTTCTAACTTCAACATATAAGCGTCAACCTTATCACCTAAATAATTTGCTGCTGCCATCGCTTTTGTAGACAAGCGTATCAAGGCTTTTTCATTGTTATTCGCACAAATAGTATTACAGTATCCTTGAATGTATTTAGCGTGAGAATTAAAAGACTTAATACCAAAACGCGCCGTTAAGAATGCAGTAGAAGTCTCGGCTATCACTTCTTCCGAAGCATACTTAACTTCAAAATTCTTTTCTTTTTTTCCGTTAACTTCTTTTTTTGCAAAGTCTCTATTCAACCTCGAAGAATGGCCTGTTGAGTGGCTTAATTCGTGAAGTATTACTGCAAGCCTCGCTTCATCACTTTCAAACCTATGCCTTGGAGGTATCACTATATGATCTTCCATAGGTGAATAATATGCTCTATTACTACCCTCTTTTTCGATAACTTCAACCTCTGACGCTTTGATGATGATCTCTGCCATTTCACAGAAATATTCACTTTCTTTTTCAGGGTTCATTCTTAATTCAGATAGCTCTTCCGCTTTTTTAAAGTAAGGTCTTTCATCTATAAACTCTTTTGGAAAATGTTCTTTTAAGTCTTCAATAGCGAAAACGCTCGATACTCTTTTCATTCCTTGATACTTTGATATATCTCTGTCTTCAAGTTCTCTCTTACTTAATAAATCAAGTTCTTTGATACGATCTTCATCAGTAATTGCTTTACCATCTTTATAGTAAGTTTTATTCCATTTGAAAATTGGAGAAACTGCACTTAATCCTTTAAGTGGTTTTTCAGGATCAAAATCATCAGTTTTTTCAATCAAATCTTTATTCTTTTTAAAATATTCATTGAGTTGCAGCCCTGTTGCAAAACAACCGACATTTTTATCAAGATCGTGCATTGCGTCTTCTAATAAAAGCGTGTTTAGTCCTGAATATGGTTTATTATCAAAATTAAGCATTTGTCCTGAAACTTTTGATTTATAAAATGATACTTTTATATCATCATCACTTTCATCCCATTCACCCCTTGGGGTAGACATTATTTTTTTTAATTTTGTTAAAACTATTTCATTAGCAGATGGTTTTTTAGCACCATTTTTATTCCATTTTTTACCTGGTTTATATTTCTTTTTCTTATTTATATCAGCCATTTTTATGCTCCTTAATTATATTGATATACATATAATTTAAGTATCATATATTTGATATTTTTGAAGTTTACTGACAAAAAGCCTTTGATTTTTATAGTATTTAAAAGAAATTTAATAGTTTTTAATTAGAAATAATATTTGTATTTATAGGTGTTTTTAGTGGTTTTTTGAAAGGTTTTTTAATGAAAAAAAACACTACAAAGTAATGCCTTTTTATAAAATGAAATGAATATTTTATTTATAGATTTATGGTTTCTCAATACTGAAAATCTCTACTTTATTATTGTTAATGTGTGTCATAACTAAAATAGTATCTTTTGTATTTTCTCTGTTAGCAATAATGCTACTTAACATATTTTTTTGTTCTTCAAGAAGTTCATTAAAAGGAATAACATTATAGTTATCTGTCTTTGAAGTATTTTTAAATCTCGTTTCAATTAATTCCTCTTCTACTCCTGAATGGACTTTATTTTTATCTATTTGTTTAATCGTATTTGAATAAACAATATCGTTAATTTTTATTGTTATATTTGCTACTTTTTTTGTAAAAATAAACTCCTGGTCTTCATCATATTCTTCTTTAAACATCTTCATAAAATTTCTATGATTAATTTCGGGGTTATCGTTTATTCCCTCAATGATTAAATCATCTATATTCATTATAAATACATTATTCTTGGGGTTAACAAGGTTTAGACAATTTGATGATTGTGAAAATATAAAATCTATTTTAGATTTCAAATGTTGACCGCTTAAAGTTTCGTTTCCTTTGTTTATTATTGATATCATTTTAATTCCTTTTTTTAATAGTTCGTTTAATCACTCTGTAATTACTAATCGCTACTTTAAGAAGTGTTAACCTAACTTTATGAGCATATTGATATTGTTTCTTAACTGCTAAACCGCCCTCTTTTAGACATGAGTTATAATTAGCAATTGATTTATTTAAGATTTCCATATTCTTTTTAATTTCGTTAATCGATTTTAATTTTTCTGCTCCTATATAACTTGCATTGAATGACATATTTTTTAACAAGTGAATGATGTAATCAGTGTTCGTTTTTTTCTTAACTACATTGTTATTAATAGAGCCTATGATCTCCTGTATTTTAAAAATACAGTTATTGATCAATCTTTTATCTCCATCTATTTCATCAAGTGTTTCAATAGATTTAAGCAATGTAGAAACAATGTTTTTATTTTTAAGTTGAAGTTCTTTTTCTTCTTCTGTCAATGTGTCTTTAAAGTCCTGGCATTGCTTATTGAAACTTTCTAAATCATCAACTTCTAAACCTCTTTCCTGTGCCAACTTCTTTTCTAAATTATTATTTTCAGGTAGATTTTTGATAGCGTTATTTATTTTTACAATGTATGGGTTTTCATCATCAATCTTCACAGTTGTTGGCGCTGCTATATCAAAATCAACAATCATTAAAGTAAGCTCTATAATCTTTACATAGAACTCTGTAAATGCAGGAGAGTTGTAGCTAATGCCAATTGTTTCATTCTTTGTATATTCCATTACTTGAAGTTCTTTTAAAGTCGCTTTTTCGCTTCCTAAAATATGAAAATTATTAATCAAATAATCAAGATCAGTATATTTACCAAAGTGATGTGTTAAGTCTTCTAAATCGTTATCACCTAACTTACTCATAAAGAAAGTATCGATTTTAGTAAGTTGGTTTTTATTAGGTTTAAATAGTTTCAAGTTGTTATTATTAATAGAATATTCCTGGTTAATTAAATCAAACTCGCCACTTTTAAAAAGGTGTGAATTAAACCTTATCTTGGTTGAATAATTTACATCGTTTCTTATTTTTTCCATTAACTCTATTAACTCATTAGAGGCGTGATATTTCTTTACACCTCTTTTAATTTCAGTATCAAAAATAGTATTGCTTTCTGCTTCCTGGTTCATTGGTATCACCTCCTTATTTAATCTCTTTTATAGCCTTTAAAACTGCTTCTTTTTTTTGTAGAGACATAGTTAATAAGGTAAGTTCTTTTATTATTTTAAAATCTATTTCGTGTGTTATTTTTTGTTTGAATGTTGAAAGTGTTCTATCAATAACATCTGCTTTTATTGCTTCATTGTTTTTTTCATTAACATCTTTTTCATCAGTAAGTTTTTTATTACAAAAATCAAAAAACTCGATTAGAAATGATTTTTCAATTGTTCTGTTTCTTTTGTATTCTTTAAAATATTTTATGAAAACTTTATGGCTTGCATTGATAAGGGTTTCAATTGTTTTAACGACATTTAACCTAACTTCTTTGCTGTCTGTATTTAAGTTTAAATCTAAAAACCCTAAGCTATTTTTTAAATCTTTTAAGTCTTTTTCTGTAAAAGGGATGTTAGATTTTGTTTTGTTAAATGCCTTTGAAATTTCCGTTTTTGTTGGGTAGCATTTAATTGATTTACCACTTTCTTTTATATTTATTTTTATATCTTCATTGTTTGTTAAATGATCCATAATTTATCTCCTTTTATTAAATCAGTTATATAATTAGAAAAACATATAATTAATAAATATCAAGTTAAGTACCACAAAAAATATTTAAAAAAAACTGACTATTCTGGTCAAGCATAACTGGACACCTGACTTTGTAAATTTTCATAGTTAATC
>NZ_JBAKAZ010000034.1:0-37499 GCF_038155185.1 Psychromonas aquatilis | reverse complement strand
TAAGGCATGGATGCCGTTGCTAGCTCAGTTCGCCACATGGATGTGGCGTATGAGCAGTGCGTTAAGGAGGTCGCCGACAGGGCGAAACCACAGCGAATAAAAATCAACAAGCCACGACGAGCGAAGACGAGCTAACTTCTCAATATCTAGCAAAAAATATATTCTCTTAGTCAGAATGTTAACAATATAAAAAATAACGCTACACATTGCGGCTAGGTCAATCCTCCTCGTTGAGTTTTTCTGAATCAATGGCAGCCTTTAGCAAGCTAAGGCATGGATGCCGTTGCTAGCTCAGTTCGCCACATGGATGTGGCGTATGAGCGGTGCGTTAAGAAGGCAGCCATTTATTCAGATTAAAAAACGATCGGGGCCAGTTTCTTTGCCTCCTTTCTTTTCTGGTAAAAGAAAGGAGGTCGCCGACAAGGCGAAACCACAGCGAATAAAAATCAAAAAGCCACGACGAGCGAAGACGAGTCAAAACTTAACGTGGCTTCGAACAAGTGAATACCCCTTTTAGTTTTAAATAGGGGTTCTTAAAACGAAAAAATCCGCTTACTCTAAGAGCAAGCGGATTATTCAAATGTGGTCGGTGATAGAGGATTCGAACCTCTGACCCTCTGGTCCCAAACCAGATGCGCTACCAAGCTGCGCTAATCACCGAGTATTTTTTTGTATTTTAGAATTAAGGGTCAAAACCCTCTGGTCCAACTCTTTTCCAAAACACTGGAGATGCGCTACCAAGCTGCGCTAATCACCGAGTATTTCTTGTTATCTAATCAGCTATATAACTGATTGATATTTAATGCTTATATGGTGCGGAAAGAGAGACTTGAACTCTCACACCTTGCGATACTAGAACCTAAATCTAGCGCGTCTACCAATTCCGCCACTTCCGCGTTATATAAACATTCATCTAAAAAATGGGGCGAATGACGGGGTTTGAACCCGCGACAACCGGAATCACAATCCGGGGCTCTACCAACTGAGCTACATCCGCCACTAAACTTTTTAAAAATGGTACGCCCTACAGGATTCGAACCTGTGGCCTACGGCTTAGAAGGCCGTTGCTCTATCCAGCTGAGCTAAGGGCGCATAAGCAGGATTTATATCTTACAATGAAACTCATTGTTTTCAAAATTTGGTCGGTGATAGAGGATTCGAACCTCTGACCCTCTGGTCCCAAACCAGATGCGCTACCAAGCTGCGCTAATCACCGAGTATTTGTAATCGTTAAATTACTTCGTTAACAAGCTGGGTAATTGCTTATTGCCTGTCAACGAGGCGAGATATTACTGACTTGATTGTTAATCGTCAAACGTTATTTGCATATATTTTTCTGCTTGCCGAATAAATAATCGCTTTGATTAATATTAATTCATTTATTGTTCATTTCATCGCTTTTATTACTTCCAAAGTGGCTGGCTTGGTGATTTAATTTAATTATCAATGGTTTTTAGTTATAAATAAGGTGTGTTGCATATGAGTTATAATGATTCAGATAATGAAAAGTCTTATTCGTGGGTTAATATTCTTTTAATTTTTCTTTGCCTTGCAATGCTTGGTTATGGGGTGATGTATTTTAAAAGCCCTGAAACCCATCATAAGTTTATGCAGTATCTCGGGTTAGAAGAAAATGTAACTGCTATACAGAATAAAGCGATTGTTGCAGAAGCTAATGTTGTTAGTAATGAATTAGCGGACTTAGCCATGCAAGAAGATGCTGCATCAGCTGAAAATGAAACTTCACTAGCAGAAGATGCATCAACAAAGACTGAACGCGACCCTGACCTGCCGCCTTTAAATACTTCAGATGATTATGTTGTTAATGAGATAAAGGAGTTAGGTGATGAAGATGGTATTGATCAAAAAATAATTCCTAGCTTCTTCATATATAACTCGGTTGTGTTTATTAGCAACTTCAGTAATGGTCAATTACTAACTAACTTTAGTCCTTTAGCGCCACCAGCAACCCCTTTTGCTGTCGAGAAGGAAGATGGCAACCTATATATGTCTTCATTAACTTATCAACGCTATGATGATTACAGTAATTTTATTGCATCGCTTAATACTGAAAAGACAGTAGCGACTTATAATAAGCTGAAACCTTTAATTAACGAGTCTTATCAAGAAATTGCTCACCCTGGTGCTGAGTTTGATGATGCGTTGAACAAAGCTATTGATTTAGCCTTAGCAGTTCCACTAATCGATGAGAAGATAAAACTGAACTCCCCTTCTGTGATGTATAAATATCAAAATAAAACCTGGCAGAATTTAAATGATGCTCAGAAGTTTTTATTACGTTTTGGTCCAACGAACCTTGCCAAAATACAAAATAAACTAAGAGATATTCGTACGCAGCTAAATACTGTTAAAACTAATGTTGAAACAGAGCAAAGTGTTGAAGCAGATCAAAGTGTTGAAACAAAGCAAGCAGTAGAGGAATAGAGGAATAAAAAAAGCGATAGTTGCTAACAGCTCAACTATCGCAAAAGGGAAATCGAATCTCTTTTATAAAGGTTGGTTAGTATAAAACGTTAGTTAACCATACTGTTTGGTATGGTGCTAACATCATCATTTCTGCATCTACGTTGAGCGCTTCACCAGAAATCAATTCAAACCAACTGTCGGTCATGATCAAGTTTAAGTCTTGAATGACTAATTCCATTTCGTGTCCAGAAATATTACTCACAGAAAATATACTTTGCTTTCTGTCTAAGCTTTGACGCCAGAAACCAAACAACTGTAAACCTAAATGCAGTGTAAACTGAGTTGCATTAGGATGGAATGCTGGTTGTTTAATTCTGATATCTAACAGCTCTTTTAGGGACGCTAAAACGATAGAATGGTGATTTGTCTCATCTTCTAGGCTATCTTTTAATAGATCATAGTCCCAACGATGACGATTTATAGAACGATTTTGCTGTGTATTTTCCACTTTTTCATAGTCATTTTTGGTGCCTAATAAACTATGAATGTACACACCAGGAATACCTTCTAAACCGAACATAATGGCATGGGCACAAATAAAGCGTTGCAACCCTAGTTTATCTTTCCCTTTGGTTGTCCCTTGTAATGCATCGTACAATGCAATATTAATCTCGTATGGTTTAGGCTCACCGGATTCTGTAGTACGCCATGATATTTTACCGCCGAACTCCGCCATGGTTTCCACCAGCGTAGTCAATTCGTAATCACTTAGTAAACCTTCTGCCGGTCTTAAACCAATGCCATCATGAGAAGCAATGAAATTAAAGTACGCAGTGCCATTTTGCGAAGGTGGCATACTCATTAACCAACGTTTTAAATACAAACAACTACCTGTCACTAATGAGTTAATTAATAAAGGTGGCAGTGAGAAGTTATAAATAGCATGTGCTTCATTGGCGTTACCAAAGTAAGTTAAATTTTGCGTATTTGGAATATTGGTTTCGGTGATAATGACTGCATCTTTCTCTGCATGCTCTAATAAACTTCTTAATAGACGAATCACTTCATGTGTTTCAGGCAAATTAATAGAAGTGCTATTGAGCTTTTTCCAAAGGAATGCAACCGCATCAAAACGGAATATTTTAACCCCCATATCAAGATATAAACGAATAATGCTAACAAAGCTTTTTAATACTTCAGGATTTCTAAAGTCAAAATCCACTTGGTCATGACTAAAAGTACACCAAACATGTTTGGTGCCTCGTGCTGTTTCTGTTTCTCTTAATAAATCAGAGGTTCTTGGTCGTACTACTTGTGATAAATCATCCTCTGGTGAAGCGGTATAGAAAAAGTCATGGCCAATCCCCTCGCCTTTAACAAAGTTATCAAACCAAGCACTTCGGCTAGAACAGTGATTAATCACTAAATCTGACATCAAGCGGCGATCTTTTGCTATCGCTTGAATTTCATCCCATCCACCTAATGATTCATTAACACTGGAGTAATCGATTACTGAAAACCCGTCATCAGAACTGTAAGGGAAGAAAGGTAATATATGTACGCTATTCACGCTATCACCGAGGTATTCGTCGATAAAGTTTTGTAGCACAACTAATGGCTTTTTATCAGCTTGAATCACACTGTCACCATAGGTGATCATAATGATGTCTTTTTCTGACCAGTGATTTTCATGTGCAACAGGGGCATGGCAGACTTCATCGAGTCTCATCAATTGGATTAATTGATCGCTTAATGTGTCAAAATCTATTTCTGAGTCAACTTCTTTGTATATAAAATTAAGTTGCTGTACTAACTTATTCTTTAGTAAAGATAAGGTACTTTCTTTGTTATTAAGCTCTGCCATACAATCCCCTTTTTTGTGCTACTGACACCAATCAATGATCCAGTAGCGTATTATTATTGTTAAATTTTTTCGTAAATAATTAGTCGCATTTTTCACTAAACTCTTGATGGTCTAGTTCTACCGCTTCTTTTAATTGCTCTAATACATCTGGCATTGCACTGATCACGCGATTCCAAGAAGGGATAAACGGTGTGTCCATTGGTTTATCTAGGAAGACTTGCCCAGCAATCATGACATTCTCAGCAAACATTTCGATGGCTTTTTCTTCATTATGAATGTCTAAACTTAGGCCATTCATTAAGGCGTCACCACGGTACATTTCGAGGTAATCTAATGCGATACGGTAGTAAGTCGCTTTAAGTGTTCGAATACTTTCGGTGCTGAATGTTTCACCCTGCGTTGCTAATTTACGAATGAAGGCTTTAGTGATATCAACTGACATTTTCGATAACCCACCTTCCACATTATCTAATGATAAGTCTTGATGTTTATGGTCATAGGCATCTGAAATATCCACTTGGCAAGTTCGGTTGCTGGCATAGTTACGGTGCATTTCAGATAACACGCCAATCTCTAAACCCCAGTCACTTGGAATACGTAAATCACTTAATACATCTTTGCGGAATGAGAACTCGCCGGCTAATGGGTAAAGGAAGCTATCGATAAATTCAAGGTAATCATTGTGGCCAACGGTTTTTTTCAACGCTTTTACCAAAGGTGTCACTAATAGACGCGAAACACGACCATTAATTTTTCCATCGGCAACACGTGAATAAAAGCCCTTACAGAACTCGTAGTGAAGCATTGGGTTGGCAACAGGGTAAATTAAACGAGCCAGCAGGTCGCGGTCATAGGTAACGATATCGCAATCATGCAATGCAACAGATTCACACTTATCAGCAGCTAAGGTATAACCCATGCAATACCAAACATTTCTGCCTTTACCCAATTCTTTAGGGGCAACGCCTAGTGCTTGTAATTTTGCATCTAATGCTTGTAAACGAGGGCCTTCATTCCATAGTACACGGTGATCTTGAGGTAGTTTTTTGAAAAATTTTAAAGCTTGACGATATTGGTCTTCAGTTGCTCGGTCAAGACCGATAACGATTTGTGATAAATAAGGGACTTCAGCAAGGTGATCAACGATATCTGGAAAAGCTTCCCCTTCTAATTCTGAATACAGTGAAGGCAAAATCAACCCCATTGGGCGGGTTTTAGAAAAGGATTTTAGCTCTGCTTCAAGATCGTCGTTATCACGCTGTCTTAGGTTATGCATTGTAGTCACAATGCCATTTTGATAAAAATCAGCCATTATTAGTATTCCTTACATTAACAAATTATTTCGATGATAATATTTCTTCTAAACATTCCGTCCAGCCTGCAGGACCAAATTGACGGCTTTGATAAACATTCTCAGTCCTACTTAATTCGGGAAAATCATGTACCGGCGAACGTACTTGTACCGCAAAGGTTGCTTGTTCAAGCATTGCGATATCATTTTTCCCGTCACCTAAAGCAATAGTCTCTACTGTTTTAGGGTCAGTTTCTGTTGTCTTCGCTTGAGATAAGTATGTATCTGATACTGCTAAACCTTGATATTGCTTAGCTAACCAAGCTTGCGCCTGGCCTTTATCAGTATGACCACTTATATGTAAAAAGCGTCCACCTTGTAATACATTGGCACCAAGCTTAATCATATGCGCTGTAAATGCATTTTGCGTTTGCTCATCTCCTAGCCAATTTAAAGGTTCCCCGTAATGGCGTTGTTTTGCCATTTCCGCATTCTCAATACTCAACCCAGTTAGCGCGACTAACTGTTCAAGCGTCATCTCTGAAAAGCCTTGGTAATATGCTTTAAAATCTTCAGCTTGATCACTTAATAATGCCAGCCAATATGCTTTAGGTTGGCAAAAAGACTTAACCCAATAGTCGCCTTCGACACTGGTACCTTCAGGTTGAGCATTAAAATAATTGATAGGGATATAAACTGCGGCACCGTTTTCTATGATGAAGGGAGAGTTGAGTTGAAGTTGTTCACGGATTAGTGATATTTCAGAAAATGTTTTGCTGCTATTGGGAATAACCGCAATATCTTCCGATTTCAACTTAGCAAGCATGTCGGTCGCTGCATCAGTTTGGTAAGTGTAATGATCTAAAAGTGTGCCGTCTAAATCGGTAAAAACCAATATTTTTTTGTTCATCTATATTCCGTTTATTTGATGATCTTAATTGTTCTGCCTGACGTTATATTTGCATCTCTACAAAAAGTATTTATCCAAAAAGCGTCATCTTTTGTAGCACAACAACAGTGTATTAAACCGCTAATTTCCTGTTCACGGTAGAGCCAACTTTTTAAAAACATTGGCACTTTACTTTTTAACATTTTGCTTATTCTTTCCGTTGAATTAACAAAATAATACTATAACTACCATACCGAAAATTATGCTCTTGTCTACTTTTCTGTAAAGACCGTAATAAACAAATGCATAAACTGATCCAAAAATAGGTTGCTAATATCCTTGGATCAGCTTTTAACATTACCTCTTTAAAAGCAATGAATTACATCACTAAATAAATTAAAGCAAATAAACTACAACTTGATATTATGGTGGCATTAACCAACTCATTTAGGTGCAATAAGCGGTTAAATGTACCTTCATGATCCGTTCCTTGATTCATCTTTTTTCTCCCTTAAAATAAGTAACGCGTTGTTGTTACCATCGCGGTTGGTTTATCATTAACGTCGCTTAATACTTGATCATTTACTTGGTTATTTGTTTGAGTATTTACGTTGCTATTCTGTTGCTGTTGGTCAGTTTCTTTAGGCTGCTCTGAAGACCATAAATGTTCCTCTTGCTCCACAAGATCTAAGCCATT
Organism: Psychromonas aquatilis; assembly: GCF_038155185.1. Lineage (NCBI taxonomy): Bacteria > Pseudomonadati > Pseudomonadota > Gammaproteobacteria > Alteromonadales > Psychromonadaceae > Psychromonas > Psychromonas aquatilis. The sequence continues at coordinate 30,331 of NZ_JBAKAZ010000034.1, read as the reverse complement.
AAGTTGTAAATCTGTATTTACTTGCACTATTTCAGGCAAGTTATTCGCCGTTTTAATCGCAGCGACTTGCTGCTGTACTTGTTGTTGCTCTAGCAATAATTGCTGTTGAACTTTACTATCTTGTTGTGCAATCTCTTGTTGTTCAGCTACTTGTTGTTCTGCTAATAATGCTTTGGCTTTTTGTTGAGCCAATAACCTTCTTTGAATCTTTTGATTATCTCTTTGGACTTTTTGCGCGAGATTTTCTAGCCCAGGTTTAAAGTCGATAACCTGTACTTTTCTTAATCCAGAATTATAAGTACTGTTTTCAAGGTGCATTGCTTTATATTCACCTAGCGTCAATACGCTTAACTGTTTTTCTGCAACGCCCTGTTCAAGCAGAAATGAAAGGACTTTGTTGGCACGCTGTTTTGCTAGTTTTAAGTTATAAGATGCGCTGCCCGATTTGTCTGTATGCCCTACTACTTGCCACTGTTTATCTGCATTGCTCGCTTTAATTTGTTGCGCGACCTTCACTAATTGTGTTTTGTATTGTGGTGCGAGCTCTGACGAAGACAGTGCAAAATAGATATCCGCTAATACCCTGTCATCTTGTACTTGCTTAACTTTATCAACATCACTACTTTGCGATCCTGTTGTTAGCGCCAGTGAGGTTGGTTTAATTATATTTTGTTGTTGATTGACTGGTTCAACATAGAGATTGTTTTCTGCAATCGCGGCTAACTCGTTTGCATCTGTGGTTAAAATGCTAAGGTCTTGGTTGTTTTTGAAATACATGGTTTCACCATTAACTTTAGCTGGCACCACAAAATCGTTTAAATGCTCAGAGAAACTTAACGATTCATCTTGTTTTTGATATTCTTGGATCTCTATTACAGCCGCTGTTAATAAAGAAAGTACGCCTAAGCTAACAATTGATTTTTTTAGCATTAATGTTGATTTTTGTGTGTTCATAATGACCGTCCCTTTTATTAATAATGAAACTTATGTTGTTGTTTCGATGTCTGTATTAAAACAAAGCTAAGTGGCAAGATTAGGGAGCAAAAATGGCAAACTGCTTATCAATTATGTTCAAAAAGTGGCAAAGCATTTTTCTTTAACGCACAACTTCCTGCTACTAAACCCTGCTTCAACATATTTAATATGGGAATACCAGCCAATATGAAACGTATTGCGATTATCGAAGATGACCAAGATATTAGAGAAAACTACATTGACCTGATGCAGCGATATGGCTATCAAGTCGATGGCTATCCGAGCAGAGAATCGGCAATGCAGGCTTTTCAACAAACATTACCTGACTTAGCGGTGATTGATGTCGGCTTAGGCCATGAATACGATGGTGGCTTTTTGCTATGCCAGCAACTTCGCCAACTATCTGCAACATTACCGATTATTTTTTTAACTGCTCGCGATAATGACTTTGATAGTATTTCTGGTTTACGTTTAGGGGCTGATGACTATTTAAGTAAAGAAATAGGCTTAGAGCATTTAATGGTGAGAATCAGTGCTTTGTTTCGACGCGCAGACATGCATCAAATACCATTACCGGCTACTCAATCAATTATTAAACGAGGCCTACTGACCATCGATAATGACAAAATGCAAATTAGTTGGAATGACACCTTATTGGACGTCACTATCACTGAGTTTTGGATTATTCATGGCCTTGCCAACAAAGCAGGTGTTGTCAAAAGTCGTCAACAATTAATGAGTGATGCGAATATGGTAGTCGATGACAATACCATTACCTCGCACATCAAGCGTATTCGTAAAAAATTCTTACAGATTGATGCCAACTTTGATGAAATCACCTCTATTTACGGTATGGGTTATCGCTGGGATATACATAATTAATGTCAATTAAATGGGGATTACGCGGTAAAGTTTTAGCATTAAGTAGTTTACTGCTTTTATTGCCTTGGTTTGCTTATCAATTTGTCACTGAAATGGAAAATTTCTTACGCCAAGGCCAAGAGCAAACCTTATTAGGTAACACCAGTGCTGTCGCGACTGCGTTACATGAAAGACCTAGCTTGTTTAATGAACACGCGAGCTTTTTACCAAGCATAAAAAAAGGTCATGACCTGTATGTTTACAACTTAAACGACCCGATAATTATTGACGGCGAACAAGATGATTGGGCTGCGTTATCATCCTTTAAAATCAATTACCAAAACACACAACCAACTGATACTTCTAAAAACTCCAACAGCTTTGATTTATTATTGGGCAAAAATGCGCAATATTTATATGCTTATTTTCAAGTATTTAATGAGCAACCACTTAAACGCCAGTCGAATGCAACCGATATTACTGATAACGACCACTTGATTTTTGCACTCACAACACCGCAAGGTGTATTACAACGCTATATTATTTCCGTTAAAAATGACGGCTGGTTTAATGCTTTTCGGTTTCCGCAACACAGTATTCACGCTAAGAATTTGACCCGAGAAAAGTCGATACAAGGTTTCTGGAAATCAACAACGCAGGGTTATAATATTGAATTAAGAATACCACTAACGTTATTAGGCAATAAGTTAGGGTTTCAATTACATACTAGTACTGCGGATAAACCAAACACCATCAATCATGTTATTCAGACTTCTGAAATATTAAGTAGTGACAAGTTAGGCAGTGTACTAATCCCCTCCCCTGAAGTAGAAAAGATGTTGTTGATGATGAGTCATACCAACTCGACATTATGGGTGGTGGATAGACACCAACGAGTGATTGCCCAAGCAGGTGACATTCATCAATCCACCGGCACTTGGCCAACTCAATTAAATACTTCGGCGCAACAATCCGGCTGGTTTTCAACCATAGAAACAGCTTTGCTAGCGCCTATTTACGATTGGTTTTTAGATAAACCTGCCACTGATTTTATCGATCAATCCACCAACACTGCGCAGCTTAATTACCCGTTAATAGACCAAGCATTACAAGGGGAGGCAGCGTCACAATGGCGATTAAGTGTTGATAAGCGCGCCTCAATATTAAGTGTCGCACAGCCTATTTTTGTTAATGGCAAAGTGATTGGCGTGGTATTAGCGGAAGAAACCAATAACGGCCTATTAACCTTACGTAACCAAACATTGCAAAAGATGTTTAATGTTTTATTAGCAGTGATTGTCATTGTCGGATTGCTGTTATTTCTATTTCTTTCCAGTGTGGTAAAACGGATCAGACAGTTAAGAGATCAAAGTGAAACCATGCTTGATCAAAATGGCCGATTAACCGGTGAATTTACCGCTAGCCAACATGCCGATGAGATTGGTGATTTATCACGTAGCATGGCAGATATGGGCAAACGTTTAGGCGAGTATCATCATTATGTGGAGCAGTTGTCTTCTCGCTTATCTCACGAGTTACGTACACCTGTTGCTGTGGTCAGGTCATCTTTGGATAACTTATCTCATTTTCCGGCTGAGCCAGCACAGAAAAAATATATTCAACGAAGCCAACAAGGGATTCAACGTCTTAATAAGATTTTAACCAGTATGAGTGAAGCAAGCCGTATTGAAGAAAGCTTACAACAAGCTGAAAAGCAAACGCTTGATTTAACGGTATTAATGAATGGCTGTTTACAGGGATATGAAATGATTTACCCTGACTCATCATTTCAAGGTGATTTGACGTCAGCTCCCTTACTAATTGATGCAGATCCAGACTTTATCGTACAGTTATTAGATAAAATCGTTCATAATGCAGTGGAATTCTCAGCCGAACAGCAGCCCGTCCACTTAAGCTTAAAACAAGCCAAGGATGCGGCTATTTTAGCGATTGAGAATACAGGCCCGCTCTTAGCGACATCGACAGAGCAAGACTTGTTTCAATCGATGATCTCTATTAGACCGGCTTCTCAACAGCATGATACACACCTTGGGCTAGGGTTGTATATTGCGAAAATGATTTGCGATTATCATCATGCTAATATCGCCATCCAAAATAATAGCGACTTGACGGGAGTGGTGGTAACGATTACCTTCCCTATCAAAAAAGCAAACTCATAAACGAGGAACATTAATGCGCCAATTTGCCACCTCTGTGGACGCTCAATTTGCGTTAACAGAACTTAGTCAAGTACAAGCTTACTTTGTGAATAAATTACAAACCATATCCACAGGAACAACATTTACTTCCGTAGAATGGCTAAGAGACCAAGGAACACATGGTGGTGGGAAACGATTTGAGGCGTCAAGCAATGACGTGTTTAATCGTGCGTCTGTGAATGTTTCTCAGGTTAACTATGAAGATACGCCTGAAAAAGCATTTATATCGGCAACGGCCTTGTCTACTATTATCCATCCACAACATCCATTAGCCCCTTCAATTCATATTCACGTGAGTTGGACTGAACTGCGAAATGGCAAAAAGTATTGGCGCTTAATGGCTGATTTGAACCCGGCCATTGAAGAAGTTAATGACACTCGCCTATTTAATGAGATGTTAAAAAAAGCCAGTGGAACATATTATGAAAGTGGCATTCAGCAAGGTGATGCCTACTTTTTCATTCCCGCTTTAAATAAACATAGAGGCGTCAGTCATTTCTACTTAGAAGGGTTTGTTGGAGATGAAAATACACCTGAACGCTTTGCCATTGATTTTGCAATGCAAGCCGTTGATTGCTATATCGCTATTTTAACCGAAAAATTAAGCTATTTAGCACCGCCCTCTGACCAACAATTACAGCAACAACTTGATTACCATACGCTGTATTTTTACCAAGTATTAACACTTGATAAAGGCACGACAGCGGGTTTATTAATTCATAACCAAAATGATGTTGGCACATTAGGCTCGTTACCTGCTTATATTAATCGAGACTTATTAGCGCAGTGGATAGCTTGCTCGCCAGCGACTCAACAACCGCTGGTTAAAGCATTAGTGGATTTATTGCCGGCAACAAGCCAAGTTAATATTACAGCACAAATCAAAGCTAATATTGCAATTGCTATTCGCGAGCATTACCAAAAATAAACTGAAAGAATCCAGTAAGTGGCAACGTTTGCCGCTTACTTATATCAAACCTGCTTAATATCCTACTCAAAACATCTACTTGGTTATACTGTTTTACCTTTACTTAAGCCCTTGTAACTTCTAAAATTGCTTTCAATTAAATCCCCCTCTCTTTTATATTACACGGAGTACTTTATGAGCAGCACACTTACCATAACTCGTCCTGATGATTGGCATGTACACTTACGCGATGGTGACGTTTTAAATGACACTGTACGTGATACTAGCCGTTACATGGGACGTGCTATTATTATGCCTAATTTAGTACCACCGGTGATGACCACTGAGACTGCACTTGCATACCGTGAGCGTATTTTAGAAGCGAAACCAGCTGCAACCTTTACTCCGCTAATGGTGTTATACCTTACAGATAACACAACTGCTGAAGAGATTAAAAAAGCCAAAGCATCAGGTCACGTTTATGCTGCTAAACTTTACCCTGCAGGTGCAACAACCAATTCAGATTCTGGCGTAACGAATGTTGATAACATCAAAGCGGCATTACAAGCAATGCAAGAAGTAGACATGCCGCTATTAGTGCACGGTGAAGTAACTTCTCATCACGTTGATATATTTGACCGTGAAGAAATATTCTTAAAAGAAGTACTAGCGCCGATTGTTGATGCGTACCCTAACTTAAAAATTGTACTTGAGCATATCACCACTGCCAACGCAGTAGAATTTGTAAATCAAGCAAGTGATAACGTTGGAGCAACCATTACTGCTCACCACTTAATGTTCAACCGTAATCATATGTTAGTAGGTGGTATTAAACCGCACTTCTACTGCTTACCTATCTTAAAACGTAATACTCATCAAGCAGCATTAGTAAAAGCAGCGACCAGCGGTAGCAAAAAATTCTTCTTAGGCACAGATTCTGCACCACATGCCATTGGCGCAAAAGAGTCTGCTTGTGGTTGTGCTGGTTCATATACTGCATTCGCTGCATTAGAGTTATACGCTGAAGTGTTCGAAGCTGAAGATGCTCTGGATAAATTAGAAGGTTTTTGTAGTTTTAATGGCCCTGATTTTTATGGTTTACCGCGTAACAGCGATACTGTAACGTTGGAAAAAACAGAATGGGATGTACCAGCGACTCTTACCTTTGGCAATGATGTCGTTGTGCCAATTAAAGCAAGTGAAAAAATGACTTGGAAAGTTCTGTAATTACCTTATTGACGATTAAAAGTAATTTATAAAGTAGTTATAAAGCAGTTAGAATTAAGCGATAAGTAAAACAGTAAGAGGCGTAAATAACATTAGAAATGTACATTAACGCTCAATAAAAAAGGCGATATTATTAAATAATATCGCCTTTTTTGTTTTCTATCTAAATTGTTAGCTGACCTGTCTGGCCAGCAACGAGACCCAGAAACTAGATTTAGTGGAATGGGAAGAAGTAAGACATCCATGAAGACATACGTAATAATATTTTACGCATAATAGAAACATGCTCGAGATGATCAGAGTAAATCGCACTTTGACCATATGAACCACCCGGTAACATACTACGGTATTCTTCAAATCGAGGATCAGTTATTTTTAACTCAACAGGCACACGTCCAGGAACTGCTGAACCAGCATTAAAGTTAATTAATTGACCGTTTGCTTGCACTTCACCTTCAGACAGTACTGGTAACACTTGTACCACTTCGGCAGTAAAGACTTTACCTGGAATCGCATCGAAGGCCATTTCAGCGTCATAACCTGCTTTTAAGCGTAAAGTACTGTTTTGATGATACCAACCAACATAAGTGAAAGAATCTTCCTGAACAAATACCATCGCTGGGCGTAATGGCATTGGCACAACATAAAAGCCTGGGTAGACCATCATTTGTGTTACATAGCCATTGCTTTGCGCACGTACTACTGTTCTTTCTAAGTTATATTTAGCATCGCTTAATTGCGCTTGTAAATCATCAACCAGTGCTTTTGCAGCATCAACATCACGTTGCACACCAACATTTCTTTGCTTCAATTGACTTGCGCGGCTGTAGTCTTTCTTTGCTTTAGTTAATTGCGCTGTTAACGAATCAACTTTATTTTGAAATGGAACAGGATCAATCGTAAATAAGACGTCACCTTTTTTCAAATGCGTATTTGCTTGTACATTAACAGAAACAACCGTTCCGCGAACTGCTGGCACAACTGGTGTGGTTACAAAGTAGCCACGACTTGAGTCTGAATATGGGTGATTATAATTCATGGCCGTCACTAATGTGCCAATCAGTATAATCCCACCTAACACAGCGGTTGGTACAGTCCATTTATTTAATGGAATTCTAAAAATTTTAAAAATAGCTAGACAAAAAGCGGCATAGGTAAGAATCAGTAAAACGTCCATTTATTTGTCCCCTTGCTGTTCATTGATATTGTCCAAGTCTGCAAATAATTTACTTGCTGACTTATCAATGTCGATAAGCTCTTGTTTTCGATCCATTTCATTTTGCAATGCAACTTCTAATAATTCGACACGTTTTTGCAATTCAATTAACTGTGTATTGCTAGCATTATTTGCATCGTTAGCATTGCCATCATTTTTATTGGCGTTGCTGTTTTCTGAGAATCCCCACCCTCTATCTGGTTGGTATAGTGTTGCCCAAATCCATAAAAATGGCCATAACACATGCAGCGTAAACAAACTTACCCACCCTGCAACATGTAAAGCGTCTTGTTGAGGATGATTTCTTTTTTTAGCTATTTCATAAGGAATATCATGAATAACAATGACACCGTAAAATAATGTGATGGCCACAAAAACGAGCATCCCTAAGGCGATATATTCGAGCATAGTACCTTCCTATTGTATAAAGGGTTTAAGGTTAAGTGATTGAATCACAAAATATTATTTGTCTTCAAAGAGAGGCATTTTTTTAATATATTGTGTTAATAAAACAATACGTACGCCGTTAACACGTCCTTCGATATGTTCTGGGTTGTCTGTTAGTGAAATATTACGTACTGGCGTACCGCGCTTAGCCGTAAAGTTACCGCCTTTTACGTCCAAATCTTTAATCAAGGTAACGTTATCACCTGCAACTAAAACAGTACCGTTCGAGTCACGCGTTGGCGCAACATCTTCGATTTCATCTGCTGCAACACCGTAATCGGCCCATGCTTTTTGCTCATCTTCCATATACATCATATCTAAAAGATCTTGCGCCCAGCTTTCACCAGCATTTGATAAACGCGTTAGTAGACGAAAAGCAGTGACTTGCACTGCAGGCACTTGGCTCCACATCGAATCATTTAAACAACGCCAATGATTACTATCCATATCGGTTTGTTTTTCTAATTGTGATAAACAAGTCGAGCACACTAAAACAGATTTATCAGAGTTAGGCTCTTTTACAGGTGGGACTTCAAAAACAGATAGATCCGTTGTAGAAGAACATAATTCACAACAACCGTTACTACGTTCAGTGAGTGCTGCATTAATTGGCATAATAAGACCTTATAAAATTAGAGGGTTAAATTGGCCGCTATTATGCCTTTTTTTATCTTTAAAAAAAACTATCTAAATTATTAATCACAAATTGTATTGGGCGTACCAGTGACTTGTGAGTCAATTGTCATTAATAATGAATATTCATCAACATAATCTTCATCATAAGTATCGTTTTGTAAAGACATCAATACCACGCCACCTGCATTACTTTGCGCGTATTCAGTTTTGTCGGTTACCGTCGGAATACCATCATAATAATAATAAGTACGTGACTCTGTTTTGTCTAAACACGCATCTGATAAGTTATGATCTAGGATATCTGCATAGCTTTTCGTTAGATCTTCGCTACTAGTCCCCTGTGCAGGAATTGCTAACACTAATTTGTTTTTAACCACACAACGTTCGCCCGTCCAATACTCAATTGATTCTTCAGCTTCTTCAAGCGTGTAATGTAAATCGTCATCATTAGCAGACTCGACAGCTAATACATTAACAAAATCAGCATAATCAATGGCATCTTCAGAAACTGAATCAGTAATCGATTCATCTTCACCTGAGGCAACCACAAAACTCAATAATTTACTTTCATCATGAACCGTTTCTTCAACTGACTCGATTAAGTCTTCGAAATCATCTTCCTCATCTTCATCGGGAAACTGCCAATTAATATCAATCCCGTCGATAGCATAATCATCGAATAAGTCTTGAATCTCATCATTGAAGTTATCCAGTGCTGTATCATTATTAGCAATTGCGCTTAACGAGCTTGCACTACCAATGGAAAACATCACTAAAGTGCCTGTATTGGCATCTGTTACAGCTTCAATCAAGTCATCAAGTTCATCATCGAGATCATCTGAAATAATTAATGAGCCATCAGACGCCACAGAGATCTGGTCATATATGATGTGCGTTAATCGAGAAAAATCGATATCTTCCAATGTTTCATCGTCATTTTCTGACCAATAAGCGATTTGTTTAAAATCAACATCCGTTGTATCTTCGTCACATACGACGTCTTGCGTGGTTAATGCCTCTTCAATAGCATCTTGGCTATCACAAGCAAAAACAAGGAAAATTGACGCGCTTAATAATGACCATTTGAAAGTCTTTTTTATTTTCTGTACTGAATTCATATACACCAAACCGTTAAACATTTTATGAAGATTGATAATAACACTTACCTTAACCGTGTAAGCAAGCTAAAATGGCAAATTAACATATTTTATACTCCCAAATTAGGCAAACCTATGAATGAAGCACTAACCATTGCAGAGCAAACTTTAATTTTACATCGCCATCCGCGTAGAAAAAATGAAACATTACAAGCTTGGGACTCTGCAGATGAATATTTGATTAACTATTTTAATGAGAATAACCTTAATCAATATATTGCTGAAGATGATCAACTACTGATCATTAACGATGGTTTTGGTGCACTTAGCTGTTATTTTGATGCAATACAAAGAACAGTTGTTTCTGATTCGTTTTTATCTGTTGGTTCAATCAAATTAAATATGCAACGTAATCAACGTGAGCCAGAAAGCTTATTAATTCAAGATAGCCTACAAGCCTTACCTAGTAATGCCAAAGTAGTATTAATTAAAGTGCCTAAAACACTGGCTTTTCTTGAATATCAATTACAGCAATTAAGCCAAGTCATTGCAAAAGATGCGATTATTGTGGCGGCGGGTAAAGTCGATGCAATACATAAATCAACGTTAGCTTTATTTGAAAAGTATATTGGTACAACCAAAACATCTTTAGCGAAGAAGAAGTCACGTCTTATCTTTAGTCAACCAGATCAGCTTGATGTACCTGAAAAAGAAGTTCCCCTAACTTGGGATATTGAACGTTTAGGTTGGACCATCCACAATCATGCGAATGTTTTCTCTCGTAATCACCTAGATATTGGTGGCCGTTACTTAATGGATAACTTACCTGATGGCGACTTTACAAAAGTAGTAGATTTAGGCTGTGGTAACGGTGTTGTGGGGATGTCTGCGGCAGCCACTTATCCAGATGCACAAATTACCTTTATTGATGAGTCTTATATGGCGATCGATTCAGCTCGAATCAATATGCTTAAGAACTTTGAAGAAGAGCGCTCTGATAATGCTCGATTTGTTGTTAATAATGGTTTAGTCGGTTTTAAACCACGCAGTTACGACTTGATCCTCTGCAATCCTCCTTTCCATCAGCAACATGCGATCACGGATCATATTGCATGGAGTATGTTTAATGATGCACATTTTTGTCTAGCCGTGCATGGTGAGTTAGTGATTGTTGGTAATCGCCACCTTGATTATCAAGATAAATTAAACCGTATCTTTGGTAACTGTGAATTAATCACTGAAAACAAAAAATTTGTTATTTTACGTGCCATTAAAACAGATTAATTACTAAAGCTGTTTACACAATAAAGGGCTATCGATTCTCATCAATAGCCCTTATCTAAAAGCAATATTCGTTCTTAGATATTAACCAGATAAGCTTCTACCTACCTTGCTAATACCTCTTTAAATTAACGTGTGCAAGTAAACACTTCTTTGCTCTTCTCTGATACGACTTTTATACTTGATGCTGTCAATTCAGTTATCGTCACGGTTTCACTGACCGTTTCAGGCAGTATTGTATTGATATTGACATACTTATCTAGTTCAGGATGACTGACATTAGTAAAGTTAATCTTATTTGATTTAACGGTTAATTGGTCACCAGCTAAGTTCCACGTCGAATTATCACTCGCTTTATAGTTTATCTTAGGCATGTTTGGGATAGTAAAATAAAGGTCCCCTGTACCGTAGGCATTACCATTAGCTAATATATGCGTTGTATACTCAACCTGAATCTGCATTTGTGTTTGTTTAACATCTACCTGATGCAGACATTGCCAATCCCCTACTAAGTTGCTGTTATTAATTGTAAGTGCACTAGCAAATGCAGGGGGTGTAAGAGCAGTCATTAAGATCACTGATGCTATTTTTAGCATTTTCATTTTAATCCTTTTTTATCGCAGAAAAATTTACAGATCACCCAGTTCAAAGAAGTTATATTTCATATATAAAAACAGAGACTGATAGTTCAAGAAGCGAAAACGTTATATTAGATAAGTTTGCCCTGCTTTCACTACTTAAAAGTGAACAAGTACTTAAACGATGTTATCACTATAATTGTTTTTGATCGTGATATTTAAGCAAATACCGACATAAATCAAAAACATCACAGAAAACAAAATACTGTAATAAACAAAAAAGCCCCGCTGAGCGAGGCTTAATATATCAGTTAAGACATTATGTGATGTTTAAATAACTACCAACCGGTAATTTCACGTAATGCTTTACCGATCTCAGCAAGAGACTTAGTGGTTTTAACACCCGCATCTTCTAATGCTTTAAATTTATCTTCTGCAGTTCCTTTACCGCCGGCAATAATTGCACCAGCATGGCCCATACGTTTACCAGCAGGCGCTGTCACACCGGCAATATAAGAAACCACTGGTTTAGTTACATTTGCTTTAATAAATGCAGCCGCTTCTTCTTCTGCAGTACCGCCAATTTCACCGATCATGACAATCGCTTCAGTTTCTGGATCTTCTTGGAACAATTTTAAGATATCAATAAAGCTTGAACCAGGGATTGGATCACCACCGATACCAACACAAGTTGATTGACCAAAGCCTTCATCAGTTGTTTGCTTAACGGCTTCGTAAGTTAATGTACCTGAACGAGATACAATGCCTACTTTGCCTTTTTTATGAATATGGCCTGGCATAATACCGATTTTACATTCATCAGGAGTAATAACACCCGGACAGTTAGGGCCAACCATGACCACACCAGCTTGATCAAGTTTGATTTTAACAGTAACTAAATCTAACGTCGGAATACCTTCAGTGATAGTCACAATTAATTTAATACCTGCATCAATTGCTTCTAAAATAGCATCTTTACAGAATGGTGCAGGAACATAAATAACAGAAGCAGTTGCGCCTGTTGCTTCAACAGCTTCACTAACTGTATTAAATACCGGTAAACCAAGGTGAGTTTGACCACCTTTACCTGGAGATACACCACCCACCATTTGTGTACCGTAATCAATTGCTTGCTCAGAGTGGAAAGTACCTTGACCACCAGTGAAACCCTGACAAATTACTTTAGTGTCTTTGTTAATTAAAATACTCATTATTTGCCACCTACCGCTTTCACAGACTGCACAGCAGCATCTGTTAATGATGTTGCTGCAATAATATTAAGACCTGACTCAGCTAGAATTTTACGACCTAGCTCTGCATTATTACCTTCTAAACGAACGATAACAGGCACTGATACGCCTACTTCTTCAACGGCACCAATAACACCGTCCGCAATTAAGTCACAACGTACAATACCGCCAAAGATGTTTACTAAAACAGCTTCTACTTTAGAGTCAGACAGAATAATTTTAAACGCTTCAGTTACACGCTCTTTAGTCGCACCGCCACCTACATCTAGGAAGTTTGCAGGGTTACCGCCGTGTAAGTGAACAATATCCATTGTTCCCATTGCAAGACCAGCACCGTTTACCATACAACCGATGTTGCCATCTAGTGCTACATAGTTAAGTTCCCATTGCGCTGCGTGCATTTCACGCGCATCATCTTGCGTTGTATCGTTGATTTCGCTTAATGCTTTTTGACGATACATCGCATTAGAGTCGATTGAAATTTTACCATCTAAACAAATCAGGTCATCTTCGCCTGTTACTACTAATGGATTAATCTCTAATAAAGACAAATCTTTTTGTTCGAAGATTGTCGCTAGACCTAAAAATATTTTTGTAAATTGACCGATTTGTTTACCTGACAGGCCTAATTTAAATGCTAATTGACGACCTTGATATGCTTGTGCGCCTACTAATGGATCAATAGTAACGGTATGAATAAGTTCTGGCGTTTCTTCTGCTACTTTTTCAATTTCAACACCGCCTTCAGTAGACGCCATGAAAGTAACACGTTGTGAAGCACGGTCAATGACAGCACCTAAATACAACTCATTGGCAATATCACTACAGCTTTCTAATAAAAGTTTATTAACTGGCTGACCATTTGCATCTGTTTGATAAGTAACTAAGTTTTTACCTAACCATTTATTGGCAAATTCACGAATTGATTCTTTAGAGTCAACCAATTGAACACCGCCGGCTTTACCTCGACCGCCAGCATGTACTTGACATTTGATAACCCACTTGTCTCCGCCTAATTTAGACGCTGCATTTACTGCGTCTTCACCACTATCACAAGCAACGCCTTGTGGAACCGGTAAACCGTATTCTTTAAATAGTTGTTTTGCCTGATATTCATGCAAATTCATGTTTGATTTCCATCTGTTTAGTTAAACTTAATAGCCCGAAAGCCGTGAGTAAAAAACAATTTCAATTTTGCTTTATAAATAAATAGATAAATGAGCATTTGACTGGCCTACCAAAGCACCAGATAAGTGTATTGAATCTTCACTCAACTACTTAATTGTGTATAGAATATTACGCATTATTTTTGAGCAATTAAACGCCATACTTATGAAAGTGCTAACTACATCATAAGTCGCATTTTAAAATGGTCCTATAGTATGACATTCGTCGACATTTATTAAAATTTTCAATAATTTCAGTGAGAAAGTTGAGGTCAAAAAACAGTTATTAAATGAATTAATAAGTACTATTTATATAGCAGAATCAATTAGATATTCAGGAGGCAGTGTTTGAGATTAGGGAATGGACTATGAGAATTGAGTGGAATAAAAATTAGCTGCTTATGAAGCATAAGCAGCTATAAGATTAATCAAAAAACGTCAGATTAGATATCTAATAATAGACGAGTAGGATCTTCAAGTAGTTCTTTAATTGTTACCAAGAAACCAACAGATTCTTTACCATCGATTAAACGATGATCGTAAGAAAGCGCTAGGTACATCATAGGTAAGATTTCAACTTTTCCATCAACCGCCATTGGACGTTCTTGGATTTTATGCATACCTAAGATTGCAGCTTGCGGTGGATTAATGATTGGTGTTGAAAGTAGTGAACCAAATACACCACCGTTAGTAACGGTAAAGTTACCACCCATCATTTCATCTACAGTTAGCTTGCCATCACGACCTTTAATAGCTAGTTCGCGAATCCCTTTTTCAATATCAGCAACACTTAATGTATCAGTATCACGTAATACTGGCGTAACAAGACCACGTGGTGTTGATACAGCAATACTTACATCAAAGAAGTTATGATAAACGATATCATCACCATCAATTGCCGCATTTACTTCTGGATAACGTTTTAGAGCTTCTGTTACTGCTTTAATGTAGAAAGACATAAAGCCTAAACGAATACCGTGTTTTTTCTCAAACACTTCTTGGTATTGCTTACGAAGATCCATGATAGGTTTCATGTTTACTTCGTTAAATGTTGTTAACATCGCTGTAGAGTTTTTAGCTTCTAATAAACGCTCTGCAACACGCTTACGTAGACGCGTCATTGGAACACGCTTATCGCTACGTGCAGCAACTGCCGCTACGATATCAACTTTAGGCGCTGTTTCGTTTTCGTTTTTAGCAGTACGGAATTTTTCAACGTCTTCACGTGTGATAACACCGCCTTTACCTGAACCTTTAACGTCACGAGCATCAATATCTTGTTCTAACATTAAACGACGAACAGATGGGCTAGCATCAGCTGTTTTAGCTGGTGCTTCTGGCTCTGGCGCTTCTTCTTTAGGAGCAGCAGGCGCTTCACCGGCTTCAAGTTTAGCAAGCACCTGTTTTGATAAAACAGTTGCACCTTCGTCTTCAATGATCTCTTTTAAAACACCACTTGCAGTCGCAGGTACTTCTAATACTACTTTATCAGTTTCAATTTCAACTAATACTTCGTCACGCTCTACAAAGTCACCCGGGTGTTTATGCCAAGTTGCTACTGTTGCATCAGCAACTGATTCTGGAAGTTCAGGAACTAGTACTTCAATCATAATTAACTTTCCTACTATAATATTTTATTATTTGATTAATTTAATTTTGATTATTCTTCATCAAAACCAAGTGCTTGATTAACTAATGCTTTTTGTTGTTTAACATGTAAAGACATGTAACCAACCGCTGTAGATGCAGATGCAGCACGTCCAGCATATTGTAAACTTGCACCTTCTGGTAGCACACTACGGAAGTTGTGTTGACTACAGTACCACGCACCTTGGTTTTGTGGTTCTTCTTGACACCAAACAAAATCTTTCACATGTGCATACTCTTCAAGTATTGAGTTCAATTCATCCATTGGGAATGGGTAAAGTTGTTCAATACGTACAATAGCGACATTATTTAGTTTTTCATCACGACGTTTATCTAATAGTTCATAGTAAACTTTACCACTACATAAGATAACGCGGTCTACTGCTTTTGAATCTAGCTCATCAACTTCACCAATTGCATTCATGAATGTACCTGAAGCAAGTTCATCTAAGCTTGAAACAGCCATTGGATGACGTAGTAATGATTTAGGAGACATCACAATCAGTGGACGACGCATAGAGCGAATTACTTGACGGCGTAGCATATGGTAAACTTGCGCCGGTGTTGAAGGAACACACACTTGCATGTTGTGCTCAGCACACAATTGTAAGTAACGTTCTAAACGAGCAGATGAATGCTCAGGACCTTGACCTTCATAACCATGCGGTAACAATACTGTTAGACCACACATACGGCCCCACTTTTGTTCACCAGATGATAAGAATTGGTCAAATACAACCTGTGCGCCATTCGCAAAATCACCGAACTGTGCTTCCCAAATACATAAGCCTTTTGGAGCCGATGTTGAGTAGCCGTATTCAAATGCTAATACTGCTTCTTCAGATAAAACTGAATCATGCACGTCAAAATGACCTTGCTCATCAGAGATATTTTGAAGCGGAATGTAACGACCTGCTTCACTTTGCTCATGCAGTACAGCATGACGATGGAAGAACGTACCACGACCAGAGTCTTGACCTACTAGACGAATGTTATATTTAGAGTCTAATAATGTTGCATATGCTAAGTTCTCAGCAAAACCCCAGTCACATAGTTTTTCACCACGTGCCATTAACAAACGATCTTTGTAGATTTTAGCTACACGAGCGTGTTGTTTTTGATCTTCTGGGTATTGGCTAATTGATTCAGCAAGTTCACGTAAGCGATCTTTCTGGAATCCAGCCTCATAAGGAGACTGCCAAGTATGTTTAAGGTATGGAGTCCAATCAATTGAGTTACCTTGCATTGATTGCCATTCTTTAACAACACACTCACCATTATCCAGTGCATCACGGTAGTTAGACACTAACGTTTTAGCATCTTCCGCACTGATAACACCTTCGCTTTCTAACTGCTTAGAGTAGATTTGACGTGGTGTAGGATGTTTTTTGATGTTTTGGTACATCAATGGCTGCGTTGCACTTGGCTCATCAGCTTCATTGTGACCATGACGACGGTAACAAACTAAATCAATCACAACATCGCGTTTGAATTTATTACGGAAGTCAATTGCGATTTGAGTTGCATGCATTACTGCTTCAGGATCATCACCATTTACATGGAAGATAGGCGCCTGAACCATTTTTGCAATATCAGTACAGTAACGTGTTGAACGCGTGTCTTCACGGTTAGATGTAGTGAAACCAACTTGGTTATTGATAACGATGCGCACTGTACCGCTTACTTTAAATGCGCGCGCTTGTGACATGTTAAATGTCTCTTGCACAACACCTTGACCAGCAATGGCAGAGTCACCGTGGATAGTAATAGGTAAAACACTTTCACCGATACCGTTTAAACGTTCTTGACGAGCACGAACTGACCCTAATACTACCGGGTTGATAATTTCTAAGTGTGACGGGTTAAATGCTAAAGATAAATGTACGTTACCTTTAGGTGTTTTAAAGTCACTACTGAAACCTTGGTGGTATTTTACATCACTTGAACCATCAATATTTGCATGTTTACCAGCAAACTCATTGAAAAGGTCCGTTGGTTTTTTACCAAGTACGTTCACTAAAACATTTAAACGACCACGGTGAGCCATACCAATAACAACGGCTTCAGCACCTTGCTCACCAGAACGACGAATCAATTCTTTTAGCATAGGAACAAAAGAGTCACCACCTTCTAGCGAGAAGCGTTTAGCACCAGGGAATTTTGAACCGATGTAACGTTCCAAACCTTCCGCTGCTGTTAATTCTTCTAAGAAACGTTGTTTTGCTTCATTGCTAAAAGAAGGACGGCTTTCACTAGACTCAATTCGATTTTGAATCCAACGCTTTTCTTCAGTATCTGTGATGTGCATATATTCCACACCCAGTGAACCACAGTAGGTTCTTTTTAAAGAAGCGATTAGATCCTTTAATATCATGGTTTCATTACCAGCGGCAAACGAACCAACATTAAAGTTGGCGTCTAAGTCAGAGCCACTTAAGTCATGATAAAACGGGTCTAGTTCTTTAACTGTTTCAGTTTTCGCTAAACCCAGTGGATCTAAGTTTGCAACTTCATGCCCGCGATTACGATACGCGCCAATCAGTTGTAATACTTTTACTTGTTTAGCGTCATTATGAACAGCACCTTGTGGCGATACAAAACTTTTTGGCGATTTAGCCGCATGCTTCATTTGCTCACGGATAACTGAGTGGCGCTCTTCTGGTAAGTCACTCACACTTGGTAATTCATTAAAGACTTCGCGCCAATTAGCATCCACTGAACATGGATCTTCTAAATAAGACTCGTACAAATCTTCAATATAAGTAGAATTTGCCCCGGAAAGATGCGATGAGGCTAACCAAGTTTCCATAACATTAGTTGGCATTAACATTCCTTATATTTATTAATATCTAAATTAATAATGTTTATTTAAAAAATTAAACTGCGCGTTGTAAAAGCATTGATTTAATTTTACCAATCGCTTTAGTTGGGTTTAGCCCTTTAGGACAAACACTCACACAGTTCATGATACTGTGACAACGGAAAACACTGAAAGCATCATCTAAATTCGACAAGCGTTCTTCAGTTGCACTATCACGGCTATCGATAAGGAATCGGTATGCAGCTAATAGACCCGCTGGACCAATAAACTTATCAGGGTTCCACCAGAATGATGGACATGAAGTTGAACAACATGCACATAAGATACACTCATACAACCCATCCAGTTTTTCACGTTGCTCAGGAGACTGTTTAAATTCTCCTGCAGGTGGTTGTCGGTCATCAGTAATTAAGAAAGGTTTCACTTTTTCATACTGAGTATAAAATTGTGTCATATCGATTACTAAATCACGTACTACTGGTAAACCCGGTAATGGGCGAAGTACTACCTTACCTTTAGACAATACATCTGAAAGTGGTGTAATACATGCTAAACCATTTTTACCATTAATATTTAAACCATCACTACCACAAACACCTTCACGGCATGAACGACGGAAAGACAATGATTTATCTTGCTCTTTTAATGCAATTAGCGCATCCAATACCATCATGTCAGAACCTTCAGGTATCTCAAGGCTCATGTCCTTCATATATGGTTTGGCATCCACATCAGGATTATAACGATAAACAGAAAATGTAACATTCATAATTTAAAACCTTCTTAGTAAACACGCGCTTTAGGGGGGAAAGCTTCACGTAGCACTGGCGCCATATTAACGTCACGTTTACACATACTTTCTGTTTCAGGGTTGAAGATACTATGGTGTAACCAATTTGCATCATCACGATCTGGGAAGTCAAAGCGACTGTGTGCACCACGACTTTCTGTACGGTAGTTTGCTGCTAGTGCAGTAGAAAATGCCGTTTCCATTAAGTTATCAAGCTCTAAACATTCAATACGGTTAGTATTGAACTCAGCACTTTTATCACTTAATTTGGCATTTTTTAAACGCTCACGTAGTTTACGTAATTCTGCAAGCCCTTCAGCCATTGCTGGACCATCTCTAAATACAGAGAAGTTATTTTGCATACATTGTTGTAAATCTTTACGAATTTGGTCTGGACACTCTGTTCCATCACCTTTTTCCCATCGATTATAACGCTCTAATGCTGCTTCAATATTTTCATCTGTTGGTGCTTTAGCGGTATTTTCTTTTTCAAGTACTTTACCTAAGTGTTTACCAGCAGCACGTCCAAATACTACTAAGTCTAATAAAGAGTTACCACCTAAACGGTTAGCGCCGTGTACAGATACACTTGCAATTTCACCTACTGCAAATAATCCTTTCACTTCTACATCTTTACCATTTTCATCAAGTTTTAATACTTGACCATTCACTGTTGTTGGTACACCACCCATCATGTAATGACATGTTGGAATAATTGGAATGGGCTCATGAACAGGATCGACATGTGCGAATGTACGTGATAATTCACAAATACCTGGTAAACGCGTCTCTAAAACATCTTCACCTAAGTGATCTAGTTTTAGTTTAATGTGCGTTCCCCAAGGACCTTCACAACCACGACCTTCACGAATTTCAATCATGATAGAACGTGCTACAACATCACGACCAGCTAAATCTTTAGCATTTGGTGCATAACGTTCCATAAAGCGTTCGCCATCTTTATTTAAAAGATAACCACCTTCACCACGACAACCTTCTGTTACCAATACACCCGCACCCGCTATACCGGTTGGGTGGAATTGCCACATTTCCATATCTTGTACAGGAACGCCAGCACGTAATGCCATACCAACACCGTCACCAGTATTAATGTGAGCATTCGTTGTTGAAGCATAAATACGACCAGAACCACCAGTAGCAAGTACTGTAGCTTGTGCTCTAAACATGCAAACTTCACCAGACTCGATATCGATAGCTGTACAACCTACTACATCACCATCGTCATTTTTAACTAGGTCAAGTGCATACCACTCTGAAAAGATGGTTGTTTTGTTTTTAACGTTTTGTTGATAAAGCGTATGTAATAAAGCATGGCCTGTACGGTCAGCCGCTGCTGCTGTACGTGCAGCTTGTTCACCACCAAACTCTTTAGATTGACCACCAAATGGACGTTGATATACAGAACCATCTTCGAAACGAGAGAATGGTAGTCCCATATTTTCTAGTTCACGAACAGCATCTGGCCCTTCGTTACACATAAACTCGATAGCATCTTGGTCACCGATAAAATCAGAACCTTTAACAGTATCGTACATGTGCCATTCCCAGTTATCTGGATGAGAATTACCTAGTGCTACAGTAATACCACCTTGAGCAGAAACGGTATGAGAGCGCGTTGGGAATACTTTAGTAATCAACGCACAGCTTTTTCCTTCTTGCGAAATAGATAATGCCGCGCGCATACCTGCACCACCAGCACCAATAACTATCGCATCAAATTCACGAATTGGTAAACTCACCTTAAACACCCCACAAAATAACAAAACCAAAAACAACGTACGCAAATGCCACTGTCGTTAACACAAATTGTAATGTGCCACGTAGTAAAGTGCATTTAACGTAATCCGTTAATACTTGCCAAATACCAATCCATGCATGGACTAACATCGCAAGTAATGCCAATAAGGTCATTACTTTTGTAAATGTTAAAGAGAAAAAGTTTGTCCATACCTGATATGTGATATCTGCAGAGGCGATAAAACCAACAAGATATAAAATATAGGCTAATAAAATAACCGCACTGGCACGCAATAATAAATAATCATGCACACCACTTCGTCCAAAAGTACCTGCAACCTTTACCATACTAAAACCCCCGCTAAAATTGATAATACAGCAGTAATAGCAAAGCCTACTTTCGCGCTTAATGCTGCACTGTCCATTTCTTCCCAGTAACCTAAATCTTGAATCATATGGCGAACACCAAATACCGCATGATAAGCAAGACCAGTTAATGCACCCCAAAATACAAATTCAACTATAAACGTATCAAGGTAACCTTGAACAAGTTGAAAATCTTGGGCTGATGATAACGAGCAGTTTAAAATGAATAGGAATATTGCCAAGGCAATAAATACGATTATCCCAGAAACACGATGCAAAATAGATGCAGTTGCAGTAATGGGAAATTTGACCGTTGACAGGTCTAAATTTTTAGGTCTCTCTTTGCGCACAATGACTCTCTTATTAATGGCTAAAAGTTAGGGGTTGTTTCACAAACGCTATTGTTATCACAATGTTAACAAAACGTGACGTAAAGTTTCAAACTTTGTGAGCTAAATACCACACTATTGACTAAATATGATAAAAAAACACAAAATTTCATTTGCTGTAAGCTCAGATTATCAGAGACTTGGCATAACTTGTAGTGGTATTTTATATTATCAATATCATCATTGAAACTCATAGCGTAGATCCCATAGTTCAAATGTTAAATTTGACAAGTCCAAATTTTGACTGTAAAAATATGGTCATCGAAATTGTGTTAAAATTTTTTTATGTTTATGACAAGGGAGAAAAGAATGTCGGATAAAACTGCAATACTTCAATTGCCGGGAGATAAAACTGTAGAACTGCCTATTTTGAGAGGCTCAGCTGGTAATGATGTAATTGATATCCGTAGCTTAGGAAAAGCTGGATACTTCACATATGACCCAGGTTTTCTAGCAACAGCCTCTTGTGAATCTGCAATCACTTATATTGACGGCGACAAAGGAATATTGCTTCATCGTGGTTACTCTATCGATGAATTAGCAAATAAATCAGATTATTTAGAAGTTTGTTACTTATTATTAAACGGTAAACTACCAACTACAGAAGAATTCGCGAAATTTAAACATACTGTTTTACATCACACGATGTTACACGAGCAACTAGTTGCTTTTTACCGTGGTTTCCGTCGTGACTCTCACCCAATGGCTATCATGGTTGGTGTTGTTGGTGCATTATCAGCTTTCTATCACGATTCACTAGACATTTCGAACGAGTCTTGTCGTGAAATTGCGGCTTTCCGTTTAATCTCGAAAGTACCTACATTAGCGGCAATGAGTTACAAATACTCAATCGGTCAGCCTTTCATGTACCCAGATAACACCCTTTCTTACGCGGGTAACTTCTTGAAAATGTTATTTGGTATTCCATGTGAAGAATATGTTGTTAATCCAGTACTAGAAAGTGCAATGGATAAAATACTTATCTTACATGCTGACCACGAGCAAAATGCTTCAACGTCAACAGTACGTTTAGCAGGTTCATCAGGTGCTAACCCATTTGCATGTATCGCTTCTGGTATTGCTTCTCTATGGGGTCCTGCTCATGGTGGTGCAAATGAAGCATGTCTTGAAATGTTAGAAGAAATTGGTTCAGTTGATCGTATCCCTGAATTTGTTGCTAAAGCAAAAGATAAAAATGACCCATTCCGCCTAATGGGCTTCGGTCATCGTGTATACAAAAACCACGATCCACGTGCAACAGTAATGCGTAAAACATGTCATGAAGTTCTAGAAGAGCTTCAAATTGAAGATCCATTATTAGATGTGGCAATGGAATTAGAGCGTATTGCGTTAGAAGACCCATACTTCATCGAGAAAAAACTTTACCCTAATGTAGATTTCTACTCTGGTATCGTTTTACGTGCAATGGGTATCCCACGTACTATGTTTACAGTAATCTTTGCTGTATCTCGTACTGTTGGTTGGATTTCACATTGGAAAGAGATGCTTGATCAACCAGGTCAAAAAATCGGTCGTCCACGTCAAATGTACACAGGTGAAGTTGATCTTACTTACCCTGAAAAATAACACTGTAGCGCCACTTAGTGGCATTGCATTGTAATTTATATAAGCCAGTATTTTTACTGGCTTTTTTTTCAAAAAAATTTGAAGATAATGAACAAACAACTAATTGCTTTATCACTAAATGACACTTCATTTCCACCTGTTTCGGGTGCACTAGATGAACCAGATGGATTACTCGCCGTAGGCGGTGACTTAAGTCCTGAACGTCTAATCAGCGCCTATCAGCAAGCTATTTTTCCTTGGTTTTCTGAAGGTGATCCTATTTTATGGTGGAGCCCTTCTGAGCGGGCAATCATTAACCCTACACAAGTTCATATCAGTAAAAGTATGGCGAAGTTTATTAGGCAAACGTCGCTTACCATCACTGTTAACTATGCTTTTTCAGAAGTTGTTAATGCTTGTGCTTTACCGCGTAAAACACAAGCAGAAACTTGGATCAGCCCTGCAATAAAAGCAGCCTATCAAGAGTTACATCAATTAGGTGTAGCGCATTCCATCGAAATATGGAATGACCAAGACTTAGTTGGCGGGCTTTATGGTGTTAATATTGGTGGCGTCTTTTGTGGTGAATCTATGTTTCATCAACAAACTAATGCCTCAAAATTAGCCTTCATTGCACTGTGTCGACACTTTGCCAAACACCAAGGCCAGTTAGTTGACTGTCAAATGGTGACAACACATCTACAGAGTTTAGGTGTTACTGGAAATAGTAGAGAAAACTTTGTTAAGCAACTTAAGCAACATGCTAAAAAAAATATTAATAATAGCTGTTGGAATAAGCAAAAAATCTCACTATAAATCTAAAAATAAATATATAAAAACAAGGTGTAGTTATAAAACCATCAAAAAAATAACTTATAAGCTTTTGCTTTTAATATTTTTTTATAAATAAAATGAGAAAACAACAGTGTGACTTCATATAAAGCCATCACTATGTGATAAATGTTAAATTTTAGTAAAAAAATAATCCTATTGGTTTTTAAAATACTTTATGAATAACTTCTACTGCGGTGCATTTCGCTCTGCAGGTGTTGTTTTAAAACTATTAAGTTGGCTATGCGGATCAATGGTTTGTTTATGTTGTTTTGTGGCGCCCGCCCACCATACCAGTTGCCCAAATGTCCTGTTAAAGTAATCAAACCATGCACTTTGTGACTCTTCCGGTTGCATATCCCCAGACTCGGTAAATACCAATTGTGCTTTTGGTACATGAATCATGGCAGAAACAGACAAACACCCTAATTCAGAAAGAAATGTACGCATGTTCACAGCTGCTCGCATCCCTCCCCATTGACCGGCGGAATAGGTAACAATGGCACTTGGTTTATAGGAAAATAACGAACTTCCAAAATGGTTCAATAAATTAGCCAATGCCGGGCTCATTGAATGATTATACTCAGGTGAGACCATTACAAATGCATCACTGTCTTTTATTTTCTCTGCCAAGTCATTTAAAGCTGCGGGAGCTTTTCCATGTGCATAGGCAAATTGAGGTTTAAATACTTTGTCTAATGGGTAATCAAGTGGATCAATTAATTCAATATCATAATCGGCATAACTTTCCTTTAAGCAAGTCACACAAGCTTTAGCCACTCTTAAACCAAGCCTTGCCGGTCTTGGTGGCGTGCTATCTCGAACTGTTCCTAAAAAAACTAAAATCTTCATGGCAACCTCAATAATTTCACTAAAAACTCACACTGTTATCACTCATAATTGAAAGTGCCAAAAATTAATGGCACCTTGACTATCTTAACCAGTATCAATCGTTTAACGACTTAATACAAACTCATTAATCACTTCTGCAACACCATGCTGATCATTTGTCAGAGTTACATGATCTGCAATAGCTTTAATATCAACTGTAGCATTTCCCATCGCAACGCCTAACCCAGCATATTGAATCATTTGGAAATCATTACCAGCATCGCCTATACAAATAACCTCTTCTGCTGATAAACCCAGATATTTAGCCAGTGCGCTTACACCAATGCCTTTATTACTGTTGCTATTTAGAAATTCTAAAAAGTACGGAGTGCTCTGTAAAATACAAAACTGTTCATACAATTCAATGGGTAATTTATTAGCCGCAGTGGTTAATTTCTCTGGTGCTGCTACTAACATTACTTTTAATATTTTTTCGTCATCATCTAAGGTTTCGAAGTCCAACAGAGTGATTTTCTGTTGATTAATCTCAGCTTCATGATCTGTAAATTCATTGTGCTCTGGTGTAATCAGACCTTTTTGATGGGAAAAAGCATGAATAAAAGTCCCAACTTGTTGAGCAATAAGTGCCAATTGCTTTGCATCTTTACCTGTTAATACTTTACTGTGAATAATTTGTTCAGTTTTCACTGTTTGAATAACTGATGCATTATAGCTGAGTACAAAATGCTCATCGGAAATCATATCTAGCTCAGCTAATGCCCCCATCATGCCATTAGTTGGCCTGCCTGATGCTAAAACGACGCGAACCCCTTTAGCTTATGCTGCTGCAATAGCTGCTTTATTTTCATTAGAAATCTTTTTCTCTGAATTAAATAATGTTCCATCTATGTCTATTGCGATAAGTTTGTACATATCAGTCCCTGTATATTTTATTGATTACTTATATTTTACCCATTCAAGCACATCTGAAAATCGATAATGTTGCAATGCCGCAAACCCATTTAACTGACGCGCCTTAATTCGTGTAAAGATAGGCGTTGTTAACCCACAGAAAAAACGGGCTCTGAGCACATCACTATCATTTACCCCTAATTTTTCTGAAATTTCAATGTTTAACTGCACCGAATTAAATTCACTGAGTGGTTTTAAGCGCTGCAGTGCAGGCATTTTTGCAGGTTGTCCTGCGCAAACAGAACAATGTCCGCAGTTTTGTTGCAACTGTGTATCGGAAAAATAATTAGCAAGTTGCCAATTTAAACACTGATCACTTTCAAAAAAGTTAAGTAGATAGTGAATTCTCTGTATCTCACTTTCTTCTTTTTTGATGAATCGAGTTGCCAAATCACTTGCTAATGACGGGACTATTTTCGATTTATCAATTTTATAAACTTGTGTCATTTGTTTTGTTTGTAGTTCTATTAAACCTTGTTGATCTAAATAATCTACAGCAGTTAATATTCGATTTCGTTCACTTTGATACATTTGCTGCATTTTTTCAAAGTTAATAGTTAGCCACGTTCTCGCTCTATCTGATGAACCAAGAATCGCTTGTATAAACTGCGCCCTTTCACCATGGAAGCGATTGACTAAATCCGCTTCCGACACCAGTAATTTATATTTATACTCAGCATAATAACTATAAGCCGGCTCAAGTACCCCTTCCAACTCCAAATACACCAGTAACGTTTTTAACGTTAATAGGCGAATATTTGATTGTGTAGAGAGGCTATTCATCACCACTTCCCAATTGCCTTGTGTGTTAGTTATCTCATTAATAATGAAATCAATAGCACTACTTTCTGGCGTATCACCATATACAAAATTCTCAATGACATTGAGGTTATTTTTATTAGCAAGTACTAAACATTCAGACTGTTGCCCATCTCGACCGGCACGCCCTATCTCTTGAGCATAATTTTCAATCGACTTGGGTAAATCGTAATGTACAACAAAACGAATATCACTTTTATCAATGCCCATTCCAAAAGCAATAGTTGCAACGATCAACGAACGCCTTCCTGACATAAATTCTTGTTGTATTGATTGCCTACTTTCACTGCCTAAGCCAGCATGATAAGCCGTCGCTTGAATACCTTTTTGCAATAATGCCTCTGCAACTTGTTCTGCTGTTTTTTGTAGCGTCACATAAATAATGCCCGGCATATGCTGCCGCTCTTGTATCCAAGGAACCAATGTATTTAATTTATTGTCATCGCTCACACCTATAACAGCTAAATTTAAGTTACTGCGATAGGAACCAGTCAAGATGATATGTTGTTTGTCGATATCAAACTTATTGGCCATATCTTGTATTACATTTTGTGTCGCAGTGGCTGTTAGTAACAAAACTTGTTGAATAGAAAAAGCTTCGCGGTATTGAGCTAATTTTAAATAATCAGGACGAAAGTTATGCCCCCACTCACTAATACAATGGGCTTCATCAACCACCAGCAAAGAAATCGGAATTTTCTTTAAAAAAGCCCTAAAGCGCTCACTGTTAAGACGCTCCACTGAGATAAACAATATTTTTATCTCTCCCTGTGTGACACGTTTATAGACAGAAGCTGATTCTGCAGGGCTTTGCATTGATTGAATACTTGCCGCAGGTATCCCTTTCGCTTCTAAAAAGTCTAATTGATCTTGAATCAATGCCAATAAAGGAGACACTACTAATGTTAAGTGAGGAAGGTGTAATGCAGGGAGTTGGTAACACAAGGATTTACCTGAGCCAGTAGGAAAAATAGCCGCGGCACTATGTCCGGCTAATAAAGCAGAGACAACCGATTCCTGACCGGGTCTAAATTGTTCAAACCCAAAATACTGTTTTAAAGATGAATACATAACAACACCTGACCAAATAACTGAGAAACTTTAAATATAGTGCGGAAAACAATACATGAGTAAATTAAAATGCCCTAACCATTCTTTACAGCGAACAACTATTTCATTTTATGATCATTTACGTTGATTTAAGCGACTAACATAGACTGCTATTTTGTCACCTTGAGCACACAGATGATAGTAATAGCTGTACAACAATATAGATTGACTAAAACGCGTCTTTGTTACGGATATGAAGTAAAAGAAGTGATTATGGAAACTCATTGTTTGTTGTTCGTTTGACACTTATTCAAAATATAAAGAATGTTCAGGGTTCAATTAACAATGATTATGTCATCTACATGCCCTATCGCAATGACACACTATCAATAGCCTGGCTTTAACTTAAAGAACAATTTTTCCATCACATTGAAGAGTAAAACAGCCTAGAGGATTTATTTAACTGCTGAAATCCTTTAGCAATAAATAATACTTATACTATTTAAAGTTTAGATATGATGTTTAATGTTTTTCTAACAACTTTTCTCTATAAAACGCTAGCATCAATATCGACGCCACCTTTGAAGCTAAAAAAGTATGGAAAGGCGTGGGATTAATGGATTAGCCTTAATTGATCGTATCTTCAATGATCAATATATATATAAATTCTAATATTACTTATATTATAAGTAATATAAGTAATATATATAAATTCTAATATTACTTATATTATAAGTAATATAAGTAATATAACCCAATATAACTAAATAGCAGAGGTCTTGATGGCACCCAGTAAGAATCTTAAAGTAAGCAAAAGATTAATTATCACGCTATCCTCTATCTATGCCGTATCGCCTTTTGCTATTGATAGTTATTTACCTGCATTGCCTATTATCGCCAATGAAATGCAAGTCGATATCTCAATGTTATCGGTTACTGTTAGCTTATATATTTTCGGTTTAGCCATTGGTCAACTTATCGGTGGGCCGTTATCTGATAAACACGGGCGTTTACCTATTATTTTATTTGGTATCGGGATATTTGCAGTGGCCAGTTTATTATTAACCACAAGTACTAACATTTATATTTTATGGTTTTGGCGATTAATTCAAGCCATTGGTGGTGGCATTTCCATTGTCGGCGTGCCTGCTACTATCAGGGATAATGCTGACGGTAAAGAAGCGGCTAAGCTCTTTGCATTAGTATCTTTGATTATGATGATAGCGCCTTCTATTGCGCCGACCATTGGTAACTTTATTTTATCTTTACACAATTGGCATGCTATTTTTTACTTCGCGACGGCTTTTTCATGCTTTGCAATGTTCATGAGTTATAAATATATTCCCCATCAATCAGCCAAAGAACGGGTGATGTTAGCTGAAAGAGAAACAGTAAAAGAGAAACATAAAGGCATTAAATTTATTGATGTTTTTAAACATAAGCAAGCTATTGGCTATATGATTGCCCAAGCATTTGGTTTTGCAGTGATGATGTGTTTTGTTACTAATTCATCGATGGTTTACATGGAAATTTTTAAAGTAAGTACCGATACTTTTTCGATATTATTTGCTGCTAATGTCATTGGATTGATCGTCATTAATCGGATTAATAACTTACTACTTAATCGCTTTGAACCTTCAACACTACTGCGCTTTTTCTTAACCATGCAACTAGTTGGTGGCGTATTGTTAGTGATTTCTAGTTTTGTATTAGACAATTATTTCACCACAATCGTGATTGCATTTATTATGATGATCAGTGCTAATGGTGGCGTAATGGCTAACGCAAGTGCCTGTTTTCTTAAATACTTCGGTAAAGATGCAGGCACGGCTTCCGCTGTTTTAGGTGCTTTTCAATGTGCGATGGGCGCTTCAATCAGTGCCTTCTCCGCTTTTATCAGCATGGGAAAACTTGGCCCAATAGTGGTGGTCATGTTTATTGCCTCAAGCATCGCATTAAGTGCCGTTATTTATGCAAATAAACAACTTAAGATCACGGTAGAAAGCGAATATATTGAATAGTTCAAGGAGATAAAGCCAGCCTATTTGAATTTAACTAAAATACGCTAAATCGAGGAGGTTTTGGCTTTATTATAGTGATTTTCTGAGTCTTTAAATAAGACTGCTAAAATGACCATAATAATGTTTTTCACCTACCAGTGCTTCTAACGCTGGTGTGCTAGGATATGATGACCAACGCTCAGCAACAAACTTGACGGCTTCTTGATCACGCCACGTTAATTGCCAACATAATTGTTCTGCTGCGTTCGTTTTTTGTAGTATTTTATAATCGAGGATCAGCTCTGTGTCTGCATTTATCTCTTTAAACAGCAATAAACTCACCTCAATAACACGTGCAATATTACTCTCGGCAACATCAAATATGGCCACTTCATAACATAAACTCATTACTACTCCTGTTTTTTGGTGCTAGGTTTTCGATACTACACTATGACTATTACATATAAAGCTAACGACGACATATTAATGTAACACACTGATAAAAAATGTAATGTTCTGTAGGTTAACATGTCCATTTATCGCAAAAGTTAAATATCTATAAGTACAGAGATAGTAATACCAATTCCGTTAAAAATGTGATCTAATGTTCATATTCAAAGGAGATGATATG
>NZ_JBAKAZ010000033.1:0-37714 GCF_038155185.1 Psychromonas aquatilis | reverse complement strand
AGGGAGACTAAAGTCACCGCCCCGAGCGAACATCAATACTACTCCGCTTAGATAGTTACTCTAACGCTAGTGCTACTCATTTTTAGGAACTGAGTAATTTGGATTCGTGAATGCCCATCTTGAAAATGTGCTAAAGCCAATCAGCATATTTTCATTTGTAATGAAGTTTGTTTACGGGCAAGTACTTTAAAATCTGTCTTTTATATGCTCCATCTTGAGTCGCTTTAATTGTAAGAGATAAATCGACTAGATCATATTTTTACTTAAATTGGTATAATGAGTTACTACGGTATAATTTAGTCAATAAATTGATGTTGTTGAGAGCAACTTAACTCAATAAATCAATTTTCAATTATTGAAGATGATTTATTATGTTTATTTAGATAGAGGCAAAATGAAAAAACAAAACATTAGCATTGCAATAGTGCAGAACGAACAACAACAACTGTTAATTAGTCGCCGCCAAAAAGGACAACATTTAGCAGGTAAATGGGAGTTTCCAGGAGGTAAAGTAGCCGAAGGTGAAGCGTATGAATTAGCCATGTTAAGAGAGCTCAAAGAAGAGGTCGGATTAACAGCAACCAAATATAAGTTATTTGATTCATTACAGTTCGACTATGATCAGTTAAAGCTTAATTTACACTTTTATTTAGTGTCTGAGTATTCAGGAGAAGCACAATCTTTAGAAGGGCAAGAGGTGAAGTGGATTTCACCTGAGCAATTAAAAGATTATGATTTTCCTGAAGCAAATGTTGGCGTCATTAATAAATTACTCTAACACGCATAAATGAAGCGAATCTTGGGACGTTTTTTTGCGTTTTCCCTGTATAACGATAAGTGATCACCGCACCTATTTTAGGTGGCGTTCGGCGTTGTTGGTCACTAAATCCTGTGCCAATTTTGAAAGTGATCCCTTCTTCATTGGTGACTAATAATGATCCTAATTGCCCTTTATATTTACCTTTCCCGGGAATATGATCAATAACGGTTGCCTCAGCATCTTCAAACTTTTTTAACTTCATTAAGTATTGGTTTCGTTGGGTTTTATATAGTGCATCTTGATGATGTAGCATCAGGCCTTCCCCTTTTTCTGTAACAACTTGATCTAACTTTGTGAAGAGTGCTTTAGAGGTTTTAAGCTTTTCTTGTTTAATCATTTTTAAATAAGGGCTATCTATTTTTGCCACTAAGCGTTGCATGTCTTCTACCCGCTTAGAAAAAATAGAAGGGTTATTGGGCATATCAAAAATCATAAACTTCACTTGTTGCCATTGCTGGTTGTGATAATCCTGTGTGCGAACAATACTGGAAACTTGTTCAAAGCGATGGCGTTTTATCCATAACTCACCATCGAGCGGCTGACGTGGAAATGATGCGATAAACCAAGCTGGTGCAGTAAATTTATTGCCCTGTTTAGATAATAATTGTTGGCCATCCCAATAGGCACGAATCCCATCAAGTTTTTCACTGATAAAGTAAGCTTCTACTTTAATATTTTCTCTAAATTGAGTGGCAAGTTGAATCGGTGGTGGGGTGGCATAACCTTGAAAACTGATAAAGATTAAACTGATAAAAATAGATCTGAGGTAGTTTGTTGTGGTTAATATCATAAATCCCCCTACACTTTAAAAGACACGCTAATTAAAGTGTAGGAAAGATTCGAAAGAGTGTGCTGTTATTCTACAAAACGCATTGATAAATCCACAGCGCGTACATGTTTTGTTAGCGCACCGACAGAAATATAATCAACGCCAGTTTCAGCAAAGCTCAAAATAGTGCTGCTATCGACGTTGCCTGAGACCTCTAAATCAGCTTTAACTGGGTTTTGTTGGTTGATACTAACCGCTTCTAACATCATTGGAATGGTAAAGTTATCTAACATTACACGTTGGGCACCTGCATCAAGTGCTTGTTTCAATTCATCAATGCTTTCAACTTCAACTTCAACCCAACGTTCTGGATGTTGAGTATTTGCTATTTCTATCGCTTGTTTAATACCGCCACAAGCCATAATGTGATTTTCTTTAATTAAGTAAGCATCATATAAGCCAATACGGTGATTAACTCCACCGCCACAGGTAACTGCATACTTAGAGGCATTGCGTAAACCTGGTAATGTTTTACGTGTATCTAATAGCTTACAATTTGTCTCTGCAATTAAGTCTGCATAGTATTTGGTGATGGTTGCAATACCAGAAAGTGTTTGTATAAAGTTAAGGGCAGTGCGTTCGCCAGTTAATAAAGCCCTTGATGGCCCTTCAAGTGTAAACAATGGACTATTTGCAGCAACCAAATCACCATCTTTAACATGCCAAGTAATAGTGACGGTATTACCTAGTTGGAAAAATACTTGTTCAGTCCAAGCTTTACCGCAAAATACCGCTTCTTCGCGTGTAATAACCGTTGCTTTTGAAGACTTCTCTTCGGGAATTAAAAATGCAGTAATGTCGCCTTCAGTTGCCGATAATCCATTTAAATCTTCGTGTAAAGCTAAGCGAACACTTTGTGCAATTTCTTG
This sequence comes from Psychromonas aquatilis, assembly GCF_038155185.1. NCBI lineage: Bacteria > Pseudomonadati > Pseudomonadota > Gammaproteobacteria > Alteromonadales > Psychromonadaceae > Psychromonas > Psychromonas aquatilis. The sequence goes on along the minus strand of NZ_JBAKAZ010000033.1, from coordinate 35,196 downwards.
TTCATTCATGGTAAATTTCCAAGCTACAGTAAAAAAGTGAAATATTACCTTAATAGTTTTTGAATACCAGTGGTCTATTCGATTAACTTTTATAAAATAGCGTAATTTAACAAAATAGATTATTTTCCTAAGAACTAAAGAGAGTGTTAATGAGTCTAATTATTGGTTTAACAGGTGGCATAGGCAGTGGTAAATCGACCGTTGCTAAAGAGTTTATTGAATTAGGTATTGAAGTGGTGGATGCAGATCTTGTTGCTCGAGAGGTCGTTGCACCAGGCAAGCCAGCATTAACTAAGATTGAATCTGATTTTGGGAAGACAGTTATCACTGCTAACGGGGCTTTAAATAGGGCTGCTTTACGCGATATTATTTTTCAATCAGAAGCTAAAAAGCAATGGTTAAATGAACTACTACACCCTCTAATTCGTGAAAGTATGCTCTCTCAATTGGCCTCTGCTAATAGCGCTTATGTTATCTTGGAAGCGCCTTTATTGATTGAAAATAAATTAACACAATATGTTGATTATACCGTTGTTGTCGATGTGCTTGAGGAAATACAAGTGAAAAGAGCAATGCAACGAGATACCAATACAAGGGAGCAAATAGAAGCGATTATGAAAGCGCAAATAAACCGAGAAAATCGTTTACAACATGCAGACTTTGTTATTGATAATAATAACAATGATCTTGTCACTTTAAAGCTGACTGTTAACAAGTTACACTTACATTTCTTATCCCTATTAAGTTAGGCTCTTTGATAGCTTGTAAGTCAGACTATTATATCATTTTACTTTTAACTAAATAGATAACTTTATGATCTCTTTTGAATATCCTTTAACTGAAAAAAGTCGTAGTTACTTACGTTTTGAATCACTTTTTTTACAAATAAACCAAAGCATTACCTTACAGCATGAAAGCGATGCAGTGAATTTCTTCAAATCATTATTCGAATTGGTTGAGTTAAGCGATCGTATAGATATAAAACATGATTTAATCAAAGATTTACGTGCACTATCTTCTGAAATGCAGGCATGGTTGCAATGTGATGAAGCTGATAAAGAAGCAATCGAAGCGTTAATTGATGAAATTAGACAACTATGCACTGCCTTATTGTCGATGTCTAAACAACTTAAATTTTTCAAGGAAAGTCGCTTTTTAACTTCTTTAAAACAACGCTTTTTCATCCCTGGCGGTTGCTGTAATTTTGATTTACCACAATTACATTTTTGGAATGCGCAAAGCAGTGAGCAAAAGCAATCTGATGCCCGTAAGTGGTTTGAATACTTTAAAGACTTAGAGCATGCATTATCATTATTTTTAAAAATGAAACGGCTCCAAGGTATTAAATCAGTGAAAAAAGCGAAAAATGGTTTTTTCCAAGGTGAAGTTGACGATGCCTTATTTATCACCATTAATGTTGAAAATGATTTAAATGTCTACCCGATGATCTCTGGACATAAACATCGCTACTCTGTGCGCTTTATGAATACGCAAGCTGAAAATAGCCGAGTTGAGTTTATCGAGTTCGAACAAATATTTAGTTAAAAATATATTAATAAGAGGATTTGTAATGGAAGTGAATTGCCCAACTTGCCAGAAGAAAGTGGTTTGGGATAAACAAAGTCTGTACCGTCCATTTTGTAGTAAACGTTGTCAGTTGATTGATTTAGGTGAATGGGCTGATGAAGAAAAAAGAATAAAGGGTGAAACGGTTAGCCCTGAGAATTTACCACAAAATAAAACAATTTATTTTGAAGAAGATTAATCAAGTAAAGTAAGGGTACGAGATGTTATTAAATGACTTTTTAGCAAAGTTAAACGGACAAGCAGAAGCGATTGAATTTTCAGAAACGATGGCTGTTATAGAATCAAACTATAGCTATTCTGAAGTTGCTTTCAGTAATGGTGAGCAAAATAATGCCGCTGGAGAAAATGCAGGTTCTTGTAAAATATTTGCATTTGCAAAACTAAACAAGTTAACTGAAACACAAACTTTAGGGTGTTTTGGTACTTATTATCGTGATGACGTTTTAGGCTTTCCTGACGCATCGGATCATCAAAATATTCGCCAATTTATGATTCATGGTTGGGATGGTATTAATTTTTCAGGACCAGCATTAGTAAAAAAATAGTCTTTTCTTTGTTAATGACTCAAAAGTTAATGACTCAAAAAACCAATGTGCTGCACATTGGTTTTTTATTTTATAGTCCTTACAAAATATTAGCCGCCAGCTAGTTTTACTTGGTACCCCTGTTTTTCTAATACAGTTTTAATCACTTCACGCTGATCCGTTTGAATCTCTATCACAAAGTCTTTTACTGTGCCGCCACAGCCAGTGCGTTTTTTTATCTCTTTAGCTAATGCTTTGATCGCAGGTTCATCAAGTTGCAAACCTTTAATCAGCGTCACACCTTTGCCTTTACGGCCTTTGGTCTCTCTGTGTAAACGAATGATGCCATCGCCTTCAGGTGCCGTTTGTTTTTGTTTGGTTTTCTCAATTTTTCCACCATCGGTAGAATAAACTAAATTTAAATCACTCAAGTCCATGGTTATTCCTGTCTCTCAGTTTTAATAAACTCATGATACTAAAAGATACAAACTCAGCAAGAAAAAAGCCGAAAAATTGATACAAAACAATAACGGTGCAGCTTTATCAAAGGGTATGTTGTGAATGAGAATGGTTTGTATTAGCTTGGTGTTTATCAAGACTCGCACATTAACAAAGCGGGTTATTAAGTAAGTGGAAGGTCGATCATGGTACTGTCAGAATTAAAAGTAGGGCAATCAGCAAGTATTATTCACTTTAATAGCATTGAACCTGTGATGCGCAAAAAATTACTTAATCTAGGCTTTTTACCCAAGGCTAAGGTCGAATTGATGCGCGTTGCTCCCCTAGGTGACCCACTTTCTATTCGTTGTGCGAATAGTTCAATAGCACTTCGTAAAAGTGTTGCTAATAAAATTAATGTGGAGTGCTTAAGATGACACTACATATCGCAACAATTGGTAATCCCAACTCAGGAAAAACATCATTATTTAATGCATTAACAGGTAACAATCAACATGTAGGTAATTGGAGTGGTGTGACCGTCGATAAAAAAACAGGTCACTTTACGCTCAATAAAAATCAACAAGTCGATATTGTCGACCTACCGGGTATTTATAGTTTAGATAATGACGTGCAAAGCTCATCCTTGGATGAGCGCGTTGCTTTTGAATATATTATGCAAAACAATCCTGATATTGTATTAAATGTAATTGATGCGAGCTGCTTAGAGAGAAGCTTGTATTTAACATTACAACTTTTAGAACTTGGGTTACCTGTCTTTGTTGTATTGAACAAAATGGATATAGCAGATAAGCAGCACTTGATGATTAATGAGGCTAGTTTAAGTAAGCAATTGGGCTGTCCTGTTATCTCGCTTTCTACTCATCATAAGCAGACTATTAAGAAACTAACTCGAGCTATTGCTGAACAACAAAATAGCGACTTTTCAAGTACTCTTACACTTGATTATGGTCAGCACTTACAACCTATTATTGAGCAAGTCAGCGATTTAATGGCTAGCGCTAGCCGTTTAAATAAAGCGGCTTTGGCAATTAAGTGTATTGAAGGAGACGAGCTTTCCTTACAACAATTAAATCAACAGTCAGTAGAAATGATTTATACACTTAAGCAGTCATTGGCAATTGATGTTGATCTACAAATTGCAGATACTCGTTACACTTTTATTTATGACTTAACCCAAAAAGCCGTTCGCAATAAAGGGCATTTAAGTAAAACATTAACCGATAGAATAGATGCGCTAGTATTAAACCGTTTTCTAGGTTTACCTATCTTTTTGTTTGTGATGTATTTAATGTTTATGTTCTCGATTAATATCGGCAGCACTTTTATTGACTTTTTTGATATTATGGCCGGTGCTATTTTTGTCGATCAAACAGCTTACGGTTTAGCGGCTATCCACGCGCCGGAATGGTTAATCAACGTACTTGCTTATGGTGTAGGTAACGGTATTCAGACGGTCATGACATTTATTCCTGTGATTGCCTGCTTGTACTTATTTCTAGCGATTCTAGAAAGCTCCGGTTATTTAGCAAGAGCTGCTTTTGTGGTGGACCGTTTAATGCAGTTAATCGGCTTACCAGGTAAATCTTTTGTACCGATGATCGTTGGATTTGGCTGTACTGTCCCTGCAGTGATGGCAGCACGCACCTTAGAAAAAGAGCGAGAACGTTTACTCACTGTGATTATGTCTCCATTTATGTCTTGTGGTGCACGTTTACCAGTATATGCGTTATTTGCCAGCGCCTTTTTTCCTGAACAAGGACAAAATATTGTTTTTCTACTCTATTTGATCGGCATTTTAGTCGCGGTAATGACTGGGTTTATTCTAAGTCGTACGATATTACCCGGTAAAAGTGAAAATATGTTTTTGGAAATGCCGGATTATGAGATTCCTACCTTTACAAATACTTGGATTAAAATTTGGCATAAACTAAAAATCTTTATTTTTGGAGCAGGGAAAACTATTGTCTTGGTTGTGACATTGTTAAATATTTTTAACTCAGTTGGTACTGATGGTAGTTTCGGTCATCAAGATAGTGAACAGTCGGTTTTGAGTCAAACAGCACAATGGATCACACCGGTGCTATCGCCTTTAGGTGTCAGCGATGATAATTGGCCTGCAACGGTGGGAATTGTGACAGGTATTTTTGCTAAAGAGGCTGTAGTTGGCACCCTTAATAATCTTTACGTTGATAATAGCAGTGAGGATGAGCAAGCGTTGACCTTATCAAATAAGCTTAATATTGCACTCGCGACTATTCCTGAAAATTTAATGGGCATCGATATCGCGGATCCATTAGGTATTAATGTTGGCGATGTCTCTGACTTAACCAATACCGCTATAGAGCAAGGGGTGGACTTGACTATTTATAAAAATATTCAAGAGGCTTTCCTCAGTAAAGAAGCGGCCTTTGCTTACCTGTTATTTATTCTTTTATATGCTCCCTGTGCAGCAGCAATGGGGGCCATTGTTAGAGAAGTTGGGATGAATTGGGCTCGCTTTGTGGCGCTTTGGTCAACGACCATTGCTTATCTTTTTGCTGTTATTTACTACCAAATAGCCACTTTTACGGCACATCCGATCAATAGTGCAGTCTATTTAGGCTGTTCATTAATCATTATCGCTGCGATTTTATATAATTTGAAATATAAAGGGCGCTTATTAATTCACAACAATACATTTAAACAACATAAACCAGTACAAGGCTAACCATGATATTAACAGAACTATTAGTTTATATTGAGACTAAACAACGTGTTGAAGAAACTGAGTTGTTAAGCTACTTTCACCTACAGGAAAATGGTTTAGCGCCTATGATTGAGAGATTAATGAAAACCGGGCACATACAAAAAACAATCAATTCTCGAGGCCCAAGCTTGCCCGCCAGAATATTTTATAGTTGGCAGCAAAATAAAGTAATACCGATGGTGAGCGAATTATAAGTTATCGATGTCTTTTAATTTGAAAACCAGTTAGATCTGATAGAAAGTCCCATTATATGACCATTCATGTGTATATTTTGGATAAGCAATGTTAGTTTAAATTTGTGACTAGCATCCGCTATTCAAAATATGTACAATCCACCTCCGAATTTATACCCGAATTAGTTTAGTTGAGGCATCACATGAGTCAGAAAAAAGTAAACCTGTTAGATTTAAACCGTCAAGGTTTGCGTGATTTCTTCACTGAAATGGGTGAAAAGCCATTTCGTACAGAACAAGTTATGAAGTGGATTTATCATTTTGGTTGTGAAGATTTCGACCAAATGACCAACATTAATAAAGCATTGCGTGAAAAATTAAAAGCGCGTGCTGAAATTGTTGCACCTGAAGTAAAAGTTGAACAACGTAGTGATGATGGCACCATAAAGTGGGCGATGACCGTCGGCAACCAAGAAGTAGAAACGGTTTATATCCCAGAAAAAGACCGTGCAACTTTATGTGTATCTTCACAGGTAGGTTGTGCATTAGCATGTGATTTTTGTTCAACAGCACAGCAAGGTTTTAACCGTAACTTAACGGTTTCAGAAATTATTGGTCAAGTTTGGCGTGCAGCGAAAATTATTGGTGTAACAGGCGAAAGCGGCCAACGACCTATTACCAATGTTGTAATGATGGGAATGGGTGAGCCTTTATTGAACTTGAATAATGTTATTCCTGCGATGGAATTAATGTTAGATGACTTAGGTTATGCGCTATCTAAACGCCGAGTGACCTTATCTACTTCAGGCGTTGTACCTGCATTGGACATATTAGGCGATCGAATTGATGTTGCATTGGCTATTTCATTGCACGCACCAAATGATCAGCTACGCTCAAAAATGATGCCTATCAATGATAAATACAACATTGCTGACTTCTTAGCTGGCGTAAAACGTTATGTCGCTAAATCAAATGCAAACCGTGGTAAAGTGACCGTTGAGTATTTATTGTTAGATCATGTTAATGATTCTACTGATCAAGCACATGAATTAGCGCATTTATTAAAAGATACACCTTGTAAAATTAACTTGATTCCATTTAACCCATTCCCTGGGAACGACTATACTAAACCAAGTAATAGTCGAGTTGATCGATTTAATAAGGTATTAATGAGTTATAACCATACCGTGATTGTTCGTAAAACACGTGGTGATGATATTGATGCCGCTTGTGGGCAGTTAGTCGGTGATGTTATTGACCGTACTAAACGCACAATGAATAAACGTAAGCATGGTGAAAATATCAATATCCAACAAAGTTAATTTATGTGATTGCCTCTAAGGTAATAAGCTTAGAGGCTGCTCAAAACATACATCATGCTCTAAGATACTTCATTATAAAATTGCGTAATCATTTCAATTTTATGACTAGGAGAGGTGTATGTATTTTCTTATATTAACTCTGTCATCAATTTTTATTCTATCCGCCTGTGTCTCAAGTGAAACGACAACCATGTTAAATACGCCCGTTGCACAGAAACAGACATTTGATCCTGTTGCTGCAGCCGACACGCGAATTAAGCTTGCTTTGTTGTATTTACAAAATAAACAAATGCAACTTGCAAAAGAAAACTTAGATACAGCGCTTGGTTACCAACCTAATGATGCCAAGATTTATCGTGTGTATGCTTACTATTTCCAGCAAGTTAATGAAACTGATAAAGCAGAGGCATTTTATAAAAAATCATTATATTTAGATGATAGTAATGGTGATACCTATAACAATTATGGTACATTTTTATGTGCACTCGAGCGTTACGATGAAGCTGAAGCTGCATTTTTAGAGGCGATAAATTCAAAGAACTATGCGAAAATAGCGCGTTCGTATGCTAATGCTGCCATTTGTGCAGAGAAGGGCGGCTTTAATCAGAAAGCAATTCACTATTATGAAAGTGCACTATCCTATAGTCCTAATAGTTATGAGCTTTATTTATCGTTAGCAAAATTAAATATTACAGAAAAACATTACAAAGCAGCAGAAACAAACTTATTTATGTTTCAGAAACATTCAACAGTAACTGCTGAAAGCCTTTGGGAATGGATGAGATTAAGTTATGCCTCGGGAAATAAAGCGAGTTTTACGCGTTATTCTGAACAACTTCTCGAACAGTTTCCTGAATCACAACAAGCTTTAAACTATTTAAATAATGGGTATTATGACTGAACAGATAATGGAAAATACAATGACGCTTGATAACTCTTTAAAAGAGTACCGCCTAGCAGCAAATCTATCTGTTGAGGAAGTTGCGGTTAAACTAAACTTAAATACCAGTGTCATTAAAAATATCGAAAATGATTTACAACAAGTGATTGAAGAAAAATTTTATCCATCGATTTATTTACGTGGATACCTGGTTAATTTTAGTAAGCTAGTTGGATTGCCAGATATTGAATCGTTTGCTCAATATCAGGCGCTAGGGAAGCAGCAAGCCCCCCTAAAAACTATCTCAAATGCACAAATTTTAAAAGATAGAAAACCTTCATCAAATAAAGGTAAGTGGTTTATTTTATTGTTATTATTAGTTGCAGTATTTGCAATTGCTTTAAGTTGGTCTTCCATTTCTTCTTTTGTTACCTCAATCTTTTCCGATGAACCGGAACACGTTGAAATATCTAGCCCATCCTCTACTGGTGTATCAGAGGTCGCATCTAATCATCAACAATTAACAGTACATTCACTGATTTTAAATAGTGAACAAGCATCATCAGAATAGAGTATGTTGCTAACTATTAAATCGATTGAATTTGGGTATATCGATACCATCGTCATTTAAATATTAGTAATTAATTAACTTTCAAATTTAAGAGTAAATACAATGAGTCATACCTCTTCTATAATAAGACGTGAATCAAAACAGATCATGGTGGGCAATGTTCCTGTTGGGGGCGGTGCGCCAATTACAGTACAATCAATGACTAATACACTGACGACTGATGTGGCAGCAACTGTTGCGCAGATCAAACGTTTAGAAGCGGTTGGTGCAGATATGGTACGTGTTTCAATACCAACAATGAATGCGGCGGAAGCTTTCCGTGAAATCAAACAGCAATGCAATATTCCTTTAATCGCTGATATTCATTTTGATTACCGTATTGCATTAAAAGTAGCTGAATATGGTGTAGATTGTTTACGTATTAACCCTGGTAATATTGGTAATGAGCAACGCATTCGTAGTGTTGTTGATTGCGCAAGAGATAAAAATATCCCCATTCGAATAGGGGTAAACGGTGGCTCACTAGAAGCAGATATTCAAGAACAATATGGCGAACCAACAGCACAAGCCCTAGTTGACTCAGCATTACGACATGTTGATATTCTAGACCGTCTTAATTTCGATCAATTTAAAGTGAGTGTTAAAGCCTCAGATGCGTTACTCGCAGTAGAGTCTTATCAATTACTTGCTAAGCAAATTGTGCAGCCGCTACATTTAGGGATTACCGAAGCGGGCGGTTTGCGAAGTGGTAGTGTCAAATCAGCAGTTGGTTTAGGGATGTTATTATCTCAGGGTATTGGTGATACCTTACGTGTCTCATTGGCTGCTGATCCAGTTGAAGAGATAAAAGTAGGCTTTGATATTCTTAAGTCATTACGTATTCGCAGTCGCGGAATTAACTTTATCGCTTGTCCAACTTGTTCACGCCAAGAATTTGATGTAATCGCAACAGTAAACGCGTTAGAAGAAAGGCTTGAAGATGTGGTTATGCCAATGGACGTCTCCATCATTGGTTGTGTTGTAAATGGTCCCGGTGAAGCCTTGGTTTCAGATTTAGGAATCACGGGTGGTAAAAATAAAAGTGGTTTCTATGAAGATGGAACACGCCAACGTGACCGTTTTGATAACGATAATGTGATTGACCAATTAGAAGCAAAAATACGAGCTCGCATTAGCCGTTCAGATCAAAGTCAAATTATAGTGAAAGGTTAGTCTGATAGAAAATTGATTACTTATATAAATAATTTCAATAAGCTAGAGACGAAATAACACCCTAAAAATGCCAAAAAGCCCAATTATATTGAATATTTGGGCTTTTTTATTTACTTAATCGGAGCAAAGCAATGTTGCATTGTTCCATCTGACTAGAAACTTCCTTATAATGATTCTCAATTTATAGAGAATACATAGTAAGTGTATTTTTATTCATAGACAAAATTCGGAAACTATTGTGGCAAATAAGATACAAGCTATTCGTGGAATGAACGATACTCTTCCAGAACAAACGCCTGCGTGGCAAAAATTAGAGTCGCTAATTAGAAAAACAGTGAGCAGTTACGGCTATTCTGAAATTCGTATGCCAATAGTAGAAAGTACTCATTTATTCAAACGTTCTATTGGTGAAGTAACTGATATCGTTGAAAAAGAGATGTACACCTTTGAAGATCGTAATGGTGATAGTTTAACATTACGCCCAGAAGGAACAGCTTCTTGTGTTCGTGCGGGTAATGAGCACGGTTTATTATATAACCAAGAACGCAGAATGTGGTATATCGGTCCAATGTTCAGACATGAGCGTCCTCAAAAAGGGCGTTACCGTCAATTCCATCAAGTTGGGATTGAAACATTTGGTATTGCTAGTGCTGATATTGATGCAGAAGTGATTTTATTATCTGCTCGTTTATGGAAAGCATTAGGCATTGAGCAACATGTAGAATTACAGTTAAATTCATTAGGTAGTAATGAAGAGCGTAATCAATACAAAGCGAAGTTAGTTGAGTTTTTACAAGCGCATGAAGATAAGTTAGATGAAGACAGTAAACGTCGCATGTTAACTAATCCTCTTCGTGTACTAGACAGTAAAAATGAAGCGGTACAAGCTATTTTAGAAGACGCGCCGAAACTATCTGATTATTTTGGTGCCGAAACCGCTGAACATTTTGCAAAAGTACAAGCTTACTTAGATGCTGCGGGTGTTAAATATGTAATTAATGAACGCATTGTCCGTGGTTTAGATTACTATAACCGCACTGTATTTGAATGGGTGACTTCAAGCTTAGGATCTCAAGGTACGATTTGTGCTGGTGGTCGTTACGATGGCCTAGTTGAGCAATTAGGTGGTAAAGCAACACCGGCGGTTGGTTTTGCAATGGGCTTAGAGCGTATTATTTTAATGCTTGAAACATTAGAGTTGAATGCAGACGTTAAAGGCGATGTTGATATTTACAGTATTCTCGTGGGAGAAAACACCGATATTGCAGGCTTTAAAGCGGCAGAATTAATTCGTGACCAATTACCTGAATTAAAAATGATGCATCATTGCGGCGCAGGTAATTTTAAAAAGCAAATGAAACGTGCTGATAAAAGTGGTGCTAAAGTTGCCTTAATAATAGGTGAAAATGAGTTAGAGAGTGGATCTGTTACCCTAAAAGATTTACAAGGTGATCTACCTCAACAAACTATTTCAGTAGACAGTTTGGTAAATGTTTTACCAACTTACTTTGCATAGTCGATATTCAAAAATAGAATTAGTAAGGAACACACGTGGTTGATATTATTGAAGGTTACGAAACAGAAGAGCAACAAGTTGATGCAATCAAAAAGTGGTGGAGTGATAATGGCACGACTTTAATTATTGCAGCGGTAGTTGGTTTAGGTGGTTTATGGGGATGGCGTTATTACGGTGAAACCGTTGCCGTTAGCCAAGAACAAGCTTCTGCAGAGTTTGCTGTTGTACTAGACAAATTTAATGCACAAGGTGAAGCGCATGACAGCGATGATATGAAAGCGTTTGTTGCCGAAAATGAAGGCAATAGTTATGCAACATTAGCGTCTTTATTACTTGTTAAAGAAGCAGTGACTGCAAAAGACTATGCGCTAGCAAAAACTGAACTTGATGCGTTAGTTGAGAGTAACGAGTATGAACCACTAATGCCTGTTATTGAGTTACGTCTAGCACGTGTAGAAGCCGAATTAGGTAACTACGATACGGCTATTAGTATCTTAGATAAGATCGACGAAAAAGCGTTTGCAGTTAAAGCTAACCAAACTAAAGGTGATGTTTACCTGAAGCAAGGTAATACTGAAGCTGCACGTGATGCTTATCAAGCTGCTGCTGATGCGAGCGAAGGACGTGTTGACACTTTCTTACAATTACAACTTGATGATTTAGCTGTTGCTAACGCAGACATTGCTGTAGCACCTAAGTTAGATGCTGCGCAATAAATCGAGATAAATAATGATTAAATGGGTTAAAAATATAACGGTTATCGCATCGAGCGCGTTAATTTTAAGTGGTTGTTCACTTTTTAGTGGCGAAGAAGATGTGGTTAAGATGGCTGAATTGCCTGAATTTGAAGCAACTTACGAACCAGAGATTGATTGGACAGCCAGCATTGGAGATGGTGTTGATAAATACTTCTCACAATTAAAGCCAGCGGTTGATAATGACGCTGTTTATATTGCTGCCCGTGGTGGAGAAGTAAAAGCCTTATCCATTGAAGATGGTGATACACTGTGGTCAATAGACTTAAGTGATCAAGAAGCGAATACGCTTAACCGTTCTGCACGTTTATCGGGTGGTATTGGTCTAGGCGGTCAAACGCTTTATATCGGTACTGAAAACGCACAAGTTTTTGCAATTGATGCAGAAAATGGTGAAGTTAAGTGGATGACGGAAGTCTCAGGTGAAGTGCTTGCTCAACCTGTATATGACAGTGGTTTTGTAGTAGTGCATACCTCTCGAGGTGACTTGATCGCTTTAGACAGTACCACTGGTGAAAAGGTTTGGAATTTAAATAATGCCCAACCTAAACTAACTTTACGTGGTACTTCAACGCCGACTATCTCTCAAGGTGGTATTGTTTATGGCCGAGCTGATGGTTATATCTCAGTGGCTTTATTAGAAAATGGCCGTCCACTGTGGCAAATTGCTGCAGCGCGTGCTTATGGTGCGACTGAACTGGCTCGTTTAGCCGATGCAGATATGCAACCTGTTGTGGTAAACGGTATTGTTTATGCGCTTGCTTATAACGGTAACCTAGTTGCAATTGACTTATTAAAAGGTCAACAACTGTGGTTCCAAAAATATGCAGGTTATACTGACATTAGCGTTTCAGGCTTAGATATCTTTTTGACCGACTATCGTGGTTATGTCTACGCACTTAACCAAAGTGATGGTGAACAACGTTGGGTAAATAAAGAATTATCTTACCGTAACCTGACAGGCGTTACCGTTGCCAATGACTTTATTGTAGTTGGTGATGCTGAAGGTTATTTACACTGGATTGACCGTGAAACAGGCCAATTTGTTGCTCAACAAGATTTAGATTCAGATGGTTTGTACCAAGCACCTGTTGCGACCTCAACTCATCTTTACTTACAAACACGCAGTGGTGATGTGATCGCCATTGAAAAACCGATATTAAATGTAGAATAATTTAATTCGTTTTTACGCTATACTGTAGCCCCTTGCTGTGCATGGGGCTTTTTTAGTTTTATAGGATTCCAATATGTTACCAGTCATCGCCTTAGTAGGTCGCCCTAATGTAGGTAAATCTACGCTTTTTAATCGCTTAACACGTACGCGAGATGCGTTAGTTGCCGATTTTCCCGGTTTAACGCGAGACCGTAAATATGGTCAAGCTAAAGTTGAAGAACTTGAGTTCATCGTCATTGATACCGGTGGTATTCAAGGTGATGAAGTGGGTATCGATGCATTGATGGCCGAGCAGTCACTTAGAGCAGTTGATGAAGCGGATGCCGTTTTATTTCTTGTGGATGCGAGAGTGGGCTTAACCTCTGCCGATCAAGGTATTGCAGAACACCTACGTAAACAAAACAAAAAAGTAATGGTCGTTGCTAATAAAACGGATGGGATTGATGCAGATTCGGCTTGTGGTGAGTTCTATGCACTAGCATTAGGCGAAGTTTACCATATCGCTGCGGCACACGGTAAAGGTGTGCGTCAGATGATTGATGCGGCTTTAGAAGAGTTCCAAGAAGAAAATCCAATTGTTGATGAAGTGGATGAGTATGAATTTGCATTGGACCATGACGATGAAGACGAAGAGCGAATTGCAGCAGAGCAAGAGCGTCTAGCAAAATTACCTATTAAGTTAGCCTTAATTGGTCGTCCTAATGTAGGTAAATCTACACTGACAAACCGTATTCTTGGTGAAGAGCGTGTGCTTGTTTATGATATGCCAGGAACAACACGTGATAGTGTTTACATTCCAATGGAGCGTGATGGCCGTGAATATGTATTGATTGATACGGCAGGTGTACGTAAACGTAAAAAAGTAAACGAAACCGTTGAAAAATTCTCTGTCATTAAAACATTAAAAGCGATTGAAGATTCTAATGTCGTCATGCTGATCATTGATGCACGTGATGGTATTTCAGATCAAGATTTAAGTTTATTAGGTTACACCTTAAACTCAGGACGTTCGTTAGTTATCGCCGTTAATAAATGGGATAACATGACAGAATACGACAAAGATCGCGTAAAAACTGAATTAGATCGCCGTTTAGGCTTTATCGACTTTGCAAAAATTCACTTTATATCTGCATTGCACGGAACAGGTGTAGGGCATTTATTTGAATCAGTAGACGAAGCTTATACTTCATCGACAAAACGTATTTCTACTGCAATGCTAACGCGTATTATGGGCATGGCAACAGACGATCATGAGCCGCCAATGGTAGGAGCGCATCGCGTTAAATTACGTTATGCTCATGCTGGTGGTTACAATCCGCCATTGATTGTAATTCATGGTAATCAGGTGAAAAAATTAGCTGATTCTTACAAGCGTTACCTAATGAACTACTTCCGTCGTTCACTAGGCATTATGGGGACGCCTATTCGTATTGAATTTAGAGAGGGCTCTAACCCATTTGAAGGACGTCGTAATAAATTAACGCCACATCAAATGTATAAACGCCAACGTTTACTACGTAGCTATGCAAATAGTAAAAATAAGAAGTAAATAAGATGGATTTACACTGCCCACACTGTGACAATAAACTGGAGCGAAACGCGGAATTAACGCGTTTTTGTCCTGCGTGCCATGAACACTATGATATTAAAATTGATTGTGATCAGTGTGGTGGGCCTTTACAGCGTTTAAAAGCTTGTGGAGCTGTTAACCTTTGGTGTGATAGTTGTAATGAGCTGAAGAGTAAATCTAATGCTCTGTATCGGTTAGTTAAGCAAGATAGTTAATATATTAATTGGTAATACCAATGATATTAAATAAGTGATCTAAATTTTGCGCAGGAAAAATGACTGAGTTCAAGGCGTAATTTGAGTTAAATAGTTGTTCTATTTGCAAAAATTACAACGAAGAAATAAGTTATTTTAGCAAGTAAAATAGATCAGTTAATTAGTGTGATTGGTATAATACCAATTATATTAAATAAGTGATCTAAATTTTGCGCAGGAAAAATGACTGAGTTCAAGGCGTAATTTGAGTTAAATAGTTGTTCTATTTGCAAAAATTACAACGCAGAAATAAGTTATTTTAACAAGTAAAATAGATCAGTTAATTAGTGTGATTGGTATAAGTAGCTTATCGCTAAATAAAGTAAAAAGGAGTGCATTGCACTCCTTTTTTGTTTGTATCATTTTTCACTTTAAAATAGCGGTGATTGCGCGGTCTTATTTCGCTGGAATAAGCTCAAAAACCCTAACCACTTGCTTTACACCATCAACATTACTGGCAACGCTAGTGGCGTAGTTAGACATCTCTTCCGTTACTTGACCTATTAAAAATACCTCTGCATCTTCGGTAACCACCTTAATTTTCAGCGGATTTACCTTGTCGTGACTAGTCAATTGGCTTTTCACTTTAGTGGTTAACCAAGTATCTTCACTTTGCTGTGCTAAAGAAATTGGAGCGTTAATACGTAGTTGGTTATAAACACCTGCGACACCATCAATATTATTAATAAGTGCTTCAATCTTCGTACTATTTTCTTGGTTTTGTATTTGCCCAATGAGTAATAAGTAACCATTATTAGCGATAATATTAATACGCATATCATCGTTGTAGGCATCAGATTCGACCACAGCGTCAATGGCTTGTTTCTCTAAGTCACCGTCTTTTATTAACTGCTTAATACTACGTTCATCACTGCTCACAGAAACGGCTGTTCCCGCTGCAATAATTAAACCGCCCGCACATCCTTGCAAAAGAACAGCCGAAAGTAATACAGATAA
The DNA here is from genome assembly GCF_038155185.1 of Psychromonas aquatilis. Lineage (NCBI taxonomy): Bacteria > Pseudomonadati > Pseudomonadota > Gammaproteobacteria > Alteromonadales > Psychromonadaceae > Psychromonas > Psychromonas aquatilis. Next base: position 19,493 of record NZ_JBAKAZ010000033.1, on the reverse strand, counting down.
TAGATAAGGAGATAATTTCATTGTTGATCCTAGTATTGAGGGAATAGTTGTTGGTCAATCAGATCACTCAAACAGTTCACAACTAATAAATGAATTTCTTCAACACGTGCCCCTTTATTGCTTGGTGCTCTAATTTCTATATCGTCTGGCCCTAATAATCCCGCGATTTCTCCACCATCAACACCCGTCATCGCAATAATTTGCAGATTTTTACTGAGTGCCATTTCTACTGCTTTAACCATATTACGGCTATTGCCGCCATGATTAATGGTAATCAAAATATCGCCTGGTTGTGCTAATGCTGAAATTTGTCGCGCGTAGATTTGGTCAAAGTGACTGTCGCTGGCAATAGCAGAGGCTAATGAGGAGTCGGAAGTAATTGCAATAGCGGGTAAAGCAGGGCGCTCGGTTTCATATTTGTTAAGCAAGTGAGAAGCAAATATCTGTGCTAGGCCAGCAGCGCCGCCATTGCCACAAATTAATAGTTTTTGCCCATTAACTAAACAATTAGCCAGTGAGATGGCTGCATTTTCTATTTGTTCGGGTAACGCTTCTGCTGCAACTATTTTAGTTTGAATACTCTCAGCAAAGTGAGATTTAATTTTTTCTTTAATCATTTACTTTAATTCTCTTGAAATGCATCTTGTACCCATTGGGGAGCAGTGTTTTCATCACTGATAGCGATCACGTCGAAACGACAATAAGGCTCGTTATCAAGCAATGAAAGATAGTGTTTTGCAGTTTTAATTAACTTCTTTTGTTTTTGAGGCGTGATTGATGCGATTGCACCGCCATATTGTTGATTTTTACGGAATCTAACCTCAATAAAAACCAGTGTATCTTGGTCTGACATAATCAAATCAATTTCACCAAATCGACAATAAAAGTTTTGGCAAATAAGCAACAAACCTTGCTTCTTTAAAAATGCTAAAGCTTGTTGCTCGTATTTAACTCCTTTTGAGCTACTTGATTGAAGTAGGCGTGGTAACTTCAATTAGTTCCCCATCTTCATCATAAGTCGCCCACGTTAAATGGCTATTAACAGTGTTGTTATTATCTAAATTAAGCTCACCGACTAAACCTTGGTACTGATATCCCTCAATAACCTGTAAGTGTTTTAGTTGATCAATTAAACTATATCCGTCATAACCTAAGGCAAATAAACGCAGTGTTGAATAACGTTGTTTTGGCCAAATTGATTGGATCTTTTTATTTACTTCACCATCTTCATTCACTAAGAAGCTAACATCTGAGAACGTTAACCCTTCAAGCTCTTTATCTTGGGTATTAGTCAAGTCCATTTCATGGCTACGTGAACTAGCATATAACGGGATTTTTTTAGCATATGGGTTAACAACAACCGACATGAACGATTTAAAGAAGATGATGTTACTGCGCTTACCAATAATGTAAATACCGTCTGTATTACCTCGGTTCTTGGCTAATGCTTTAAGTCGTCCAGCAGACATTTTTTTCATTTGCTCTGCACGTCTTCTGCTGACATCTGTTTTTAATGCTTTGCCAAGGAAGTTTTTGTAATTCACATCTTTTGTGTAGAAGTAAGTTACAGCATTCGTTGCATTTGAATTATTTTCATCTAATAACGCTTTCCAACGCGCTTCAAATGCTGCTGATGCTCTTTTACCAAAATCAGATTGAGGTGCAAAAACCAATGGCATTTTATGATGATTTTGGAACATTAATTCTGCGGCTTGTTCTGCTTCATCTTCTGGAGAAAGCGGGAATGCATAATGAATGCTTGATGTCATCGATGCTTGACCTGTTGCATCTAATGGAAAGCTATTTAACGCCAATACAGGAATATCTGTAACCAACGGTAAAAAGTGTTCAATATTAGGCTTTAGCAGTGGACCCACAACAAAGTCAAATTCCTGTTCATGCAATTGATCAGCTATCTCTTGCATGGTCATTTTATTGGTATCGAAAAAACTTAAATTAGGTGGTGTTGTTTTAAATTGGCCCGTGATCACAATTTCTGACTGCTCAGGGTTTGACGACTCATTAGCATATTGCTCATTTTGTAGTGATGTCTGATTATAAAAAGCGTTACTAATCCCGTACTGTAGGGCTTGAGCTGGTTTTTTGAATCGACCTGTTAATGGCAATAAAATAGCTATTTTATTAGGCGTGTAAGGTTGTGCTTCAGACAAGTTTAGCAATTGTGTTGGCATTAAATTAATAACAGGGTGGTTTGGATATATCCCTTTCCACGTTTCGACGCCTTGTATTAATTGGTTAGTGCGTAACTTGTAACGTTGATAAACACTTCCTAAAGAGTACCAACCTTTAACAAACATCTCTTGATCGCTAAGAGAGGCTGTTGGTAGTTTTTGTTCTGTTTGTTCATCCAACGTGCTACTAGGTAGCATGCTCAGTTGCGTCAACAAGGTATCATTATAATATTGTTGTTCTTCTTTAACCGTTAATAATGGGGTTAATGTCAATAAAGTATCAACCGCTTGTTGTGTTTCTTGTTGGCGGATATGTAATTGTGCTTTTAACTTCAGGTAATGTACTGTCGCTTCTTTTGAAATAGCGTTTTTATCAATACGTTTCATGATCTCAAGCGTGCTATCGATTTTATTTTGAGCGTAATTGTTCTCTGCGCGCAATAATAGAAGATGATTCTGCTGCTGAACTGTTAATTTAGTCGTATCTAGCTCTTCAATCATTGAGTTAGCAATGTCGTACTGGCCTTCTCTGGTAAGTGCTTGAATAGTCACCAATGCCCATTCCGTTTTGGCAGGATCAGTTAATATTTCAGATTTTTGTAAAGCGAAATCAGCTGATTGGCTAAAATCAGTAAAAAGAGTAGGTGCGTCATCTTCATTACCAATCGTTGTACAAGCTGCAATAAGTAAAATACTTAAGGCCATAAATGAAAAATGTGCTGTACGTTTAGTTAAATTTACAATGGTCAATTTTGTGTCCTTTTTAAAGCAAACCAATTCAAGTTCAGTTTTCAGATAGGTATCAAGGTACCTATAGTGTAATATTGCGCGCATAGTTAAACAATCCTTTACACTTTAATAGAGTCAAATATGTCTGAAAATAACCAATTTAATAATGAAATAAGTGCAAAGTTGTATATTGTTGCAACCCCATTGGGCAATATCGGCGATATAACTTATCGTGCTATAGAAATTTTACAACAAGTTGATTTAATTGCAGCAGAGGATACTAGACATAGCGGGAAATTACTAAGTTATTACCAAATCAGTAAGCCTACTTTTGCTTTACACGACCACAATGAGCGCCAACGAGGCAGTATTTTAATTGAAAAAATTAAAGCAGGCGAATCGGTAGCATTAATTTCTGATGCAGGTACACCGTTAATTAGCGATCCGGGTTACCATTTAGTGAATGAATGTCGTGAAGCAGGTGTAGACGTAGTGCCTGTTCCTGGAGCATGCGCCGCAATTACTGCCTTATCTGCAGCAGGACTACCGTCAGATCGCTTCTCTTTTGAAGGTTTTTTACCAGTAAAAGAAAAAGCCAAAACAGAAAAGTTAACGTCACTAAGTGAAGAAACACAAACCATGATTTTTTATGAATCACCACGTCGTATGCTCGATACAGTAAAGCATATTGTAGATATTATGGGCAGTGACCGTAAATTAGTTGTCGCACGTGAGTTAACTAAAATGTTCGAATCATTTTATGTGCTACCGGCAGGTGAAATGTTGGAGTGGTTAGCATCTGATACCAATCATGTACGTGGTGAGTTTGTATTAATGGTGGCAGGCGCGAGTAAAGAGCAGGAAGGCTTATCAGTTGAGGCAATTAAAACCCTCACATTATTAAAAAAAGAGCTACCGTTGAAAAAAGCGGCGGCGATTACCGCAGAAATTTATAGCTTAAAAAAGAATGATTTATATAAATGGGGCCTAGAAAACCTCTAAGCTAAATATTTTGTAAGTGTATCGCTTGTTAAATAAGTGCAATTACGTATAATGCGCCGCGGAGTTGGCCAGATCGTCGCCGCTTTTATTATTTATAATAAAGGGGGAGGAAAGTCCGGGCTTCAACAGGGCAGGGTGCCAGGTAACGCCTGGGTAGCGCGAGCTAACGACAAGTGCAGCAGAGAGGAGACCGCCTACGCATTTATGTGTAGGTAAGGGTGAAAGGGTGCGGTAAGAGCGCACCGGCTAATGGGTAATCATTAGTGCAAGGTAAACTCCACCCGAAGCAAGACCAAATAGGCTTCCTGAGGCATGGCCCATGCTGGAAGCGGGTAGGTTGCTTGAGCCTGTGAGCGATTACAGGCCTAGACGAATGACGATTCACGACAGAACCCGGCTTATCGGCCAACTCCAACCTTTCTTAAAGTGTTGATTTCTAAACTATTTTTGCTGGCTTCTTTATTGAGGTTACACAATGAGTTACACACAGGCTAGAAATCAACACTCTTATTACTTCCATTTTCGAACCACTAAACATATTAAACACGTCATTAACAAATCTGAGATATTTGTATCTCTCAAAACTGATTCTATTTCATCTGCACGTTACAAAGTGGCTTTAAAGCTACCAATTATTAATCAACTAAAGTATATCAAAACTTCTAATGTTGCGCTTATTTAGTCCTTATATCATGAGCTAATATCCTTCAGTTACGATGAGTTAAAACCTTCAATTAAGGCCCCTACAAGAGTGCCTGTAACTTCATCTGTAAAGACTTCAGAGCCAATGTAAGCAAAGCCTAGGCTATTTTTAAATGATGCGTGGAAGGCTTGGGCAAACTTTAAAGTATGGAGTTCTCATTCAGCGAAAACCTATGAATTACATCGTCAATTTCTTGATGAAATATGGGGGAAGAAAACCTTAATTTAATGTCCGGAATTAGTTGACCCCTACATACATTAGCTTATTATTTCCTGCTTCTTTTTCTTTCTATACTATATATTGCGTAAAAACCCCAAAAGTGTGACAAATAATTTAATAATAGTTACCTCATTGATGCATTTACGAGTATTAAAGGAGTGAAAACATAGTTAAATTAACATTATTCACCAAGTCATTTTTTTATTAGCCGTATATATCTTGTACCGCAATTTAAGAATTTTTAATTCATATTCCTCTTATATTAAGCTCCTCTCCCTATTTGCAATGTTGTAATTGCCTATTTGACAAATGTATAAAAAATCAACTTGAAGATTTTTGGGATTAAATGTGAGTGAAGGTGTTAATAATAAGCGCCTGCTATTTTTTAATTATTAACGGTATAACATCTGTTCATGACTACTTGTTCAAAACAATGGGAAGGCGTTATTTTTTTCTTTATTTTATAATAAATTTAGAGCTTGGTAGTATACTGTAGGCATTATAAATTGAGTTATTATTTAGACATATAAATAATCCCTGAGCATTAAAGAATTACTAGCGAGGTAATTATGTTGTTAAAAAAAGTTGTTATATCTGGATACAAAAGCATTTCAATATTAAACCCTCAAACCGTTTATTTTGATTCAGATATAACTGCTTTTATTGGGCATAACGGAACAGGAAAAAGCAGTACATTAGAAGCTTTAAATAAGCTCTTTTCAGTTGACCATACCTTGCGAGGGATATCACCATCTGATTTTTATTTGCAAGACGACGCTGAAAGAAATACACCAAGAAGCTTAGCTATCGAGACTTGGTTTTCTATGGGGAATATTGATGATAAAAACCCTGCTATCCCCTCGTTGCTTAATGGTTTGATGAGTACTAGTGATACTGGTGAAATAATCTTTAGGGTTCGCCTAGAGGCTGATTTAACCTTTGATTATAGTCCATTAGGGGACGTGGATGAAAATATATGGATTGTAGATAATGATATGAAGGAGCCTCTAGAGGATAACAAGCATAGACTATCTGCAGCGCAACGAAATGCTATTCAAATTAATTATATCCCTGCTAATAGAGATCCTTTGTTGCAATTAAAATACTCATCTAAAGCAATATTAGGGCGTTTGCTTAAGGCTATTAAGTGGTCGGAAGGAGAGCAAGATACTTTTGAAAGAAAAGCTCAGGAACTAAATCAACTTGCTATTGTGAACCCTGCATTAGCACAAATCACCAAATCTATTAATCAAAATTGGCAAAAAATATACAAGGGTCGACATCTTAAGCAAGCGACTTTAGACTTCCCCTTGGGTGATGTAGATGAAATCCTAAAATTAATTCAACTCCAATTTATGCCTGACGCTATAGGTAATAAGGTTGATACAAAAAAGTTGAGTGATGGACAGAAGTCGCTAGTGTATTTTGCATTGACTAAGGCTCTTTTTGATATAGATAAGGAAACGAGAAGAGCTGTAATTAATCAAGATGTATCCAATTTTGATGCAGAGAAAATGAAACTACCTATTTTTAGTTTAATCGCTCTAGAGGAGCCTGAAAATCATTTGTCTCCTCATTACCTCGGTAGAGTGATAAAACTTGTTAAAGAATATGGATCTAGTGAGTTATGCCAGTCAGTTCTTTCATCCCACTCAGCTTCTTTAGTTGGGAGAGTAGAGCCCTCTCAAATCCGTCATTTCAGATTAGATAATGAAACTAAAAGCACTCATGTGCAATCATTGGTATTGCCTTTGGATGATGATGAGCAAGCAAAGTATATAAGCGAAGCAATTAAAGCTTATCCTGAGATTTATTTCTCTAAGCTTGTCATTCTTGGTGAGGGAGATAGTGAGCAGGTCATTATTCCAAAGCTGTTAGATCAGTATCAAACTGATATAGATTCTCATTCGCTCTCAGTTGTACCGCTGGGAGGGAGGCATGTAAATCATTTTTGGCGTTTACTTAATGGATTGCGAATCCCTTATGTAACATTACTTGATTTTGATATTGATAGGAATGGAGGAGGTTTTGGTCGAATTAAATACGCTATAGAGCAGCTTAATATTTATAACTTAAATATGCATTATTTACATAAAGGTATTTTGCATCTAATTCCTAAATGGAATGATAAAAGTGACCCAACTGAATTTTGTATACCATTTCAAATAGATGGTGTTAGTGACATTAAAAACATTAACGTTGTATCGGAGTTGGAAAAGCACAATGTCTTTTTTTCAAGCCCTCTTGATGTTGACTATTCAATGATTTGTGCATTTCCAGATATATTCTGTCAGAAAGATACAAGTTATGGTGAGCGTGGTCCGTTGGAGGGAAAGGAAGATGATGAGGATGCAGATATTGCAAAACAAGAGTTAGCTTTGATAAAATCCGTTCTTAAAAAAGGAAATTTAGGTAGGAGGTTTCAGTTTGGTGATAAGTGGGTTCGTAACTTCCTTTGGTATCGCTATCGTTTCCTATCAAATAAAAGTAAGCCAGCGTCTCATGTAAGGATGTTCTCTAAGATTGAGCAAACATATTTACCTCAACAGATAATAGAAAAATTGCCTCCTGAACTTAAGCGCTTATCAGAGCGAGTTATTGAGTTAGCCCGAAAGGTAATTGAATGATAAATGATTGGGATCCCTCTGAGGGCATTGAAGCTACAGATGAATTGATGGATATTATTACATGTAATGATTCTGTTGCTGTTCTTGCTGGAGCTGGGGCTGGAAAAACAGAGTTGTTAGCTCAAAAAGCTAGCTATTTATTTGTTACTGATAGGTGTGTATGGCCTAAAAGAATCCTCTCTTTAACATTTAAAACCGAAGCTCAGATTAATATAAACGAAAGGGTTTCTAAGCGCTGTGGTGTAAAAGCAAACCGTTTTGATTCATTTACATTTCATGCTTTTTGCAAAAGTATTGTTGATAGGTTTAAAAATACTTTAGACGAAATAGATAGGCCAAATAACAATTACGACATAGTTTTTAAGCGTGGGGAGGCTGTTGATAATACTAAGATATTAATGGATGACCTCTTTGTTCTTGCATTAAAGATATTAAAATCAAATGATAAGATTAGAAAAATGTTCTCTTCTTCTTATTGTTTTGTATTTGTTGATGAATTTCAAGATACGACTAATTCGCAGTATGAATTACTTCAAGTACTTTTCCATAATACAGATACTAAATTATTAACCGTAGGGGATATAAATCAGAGTATTATGCTTTGGGCAGGTGCTCGGAAAACCGTATTTAGTGATTATTTAAAAGACTTTAAAGCAACAAATAAATTCTTAATTAAAAATTATAGGGCTTCAAAAGAAATCCAAGACGTACTAGGGGTTTTGTTGAATTATATTAATGACTCAAAATTTTTACCTGCAGAGTTAGCTGCAACTTCCTCTAGTTGTTCAGTAAATCATTTCACTGATGAGTACCAAGAATCAATTGTTATTACTGAAAGTATTAAAGAACTTATTGCATCAGGAGTCAGTGAAAGTGATATTTGTATTCTTACAAAAGAGTTATCTTCACAATATACCGAAATACTCAGGGCTGAGCTTATTAAATCGGGGGTAAGATGCCTCGATATGTCTGATTTACAAGATGCTTTAAAGGAACCATTAGGGCAGATTTTTTCATTATTTATTAAAGCGTTAGTTAGCCCTACTCCAAAAGTAATGACAGAGTTGTTCAGTATTAACTTAGCTCTAAATAAAGTTGAAATAGGCGATGAAAAAGAAGAAGAGTTAACATTTAATCTAGCGCAGTTTATATCTTTAAAGGCATCATTGATTAAAAATGAAACTAGTATTAATGAGCTGATATCCTATGTGCGAAACTTTATTATTTACCTTGGAATTTCAAAAATAAAAGGTAGGTGGAAGCAATATAAGTCTCATGCTTACTACACTCTAATATGGAATACACTAGAAGTTCATATGAGAAATATGTGTGTTCAAGCTGATTCATTAGAGTGCGCATCAAGGCTATTTAATGCGGATAATGCAGTGCAGATAATGAACGTTCATAAGTGCAAAGGTTTAGAGTATCATGCGGTCTATTTTGTCGGGTTAGAAGACCAAGCTTTTTGGAAGTATAAAGCAGAGCCATTTGAAAATAACTGTGCAATTTATGTTGCTTTATCAAGAGCTAAAGAGAAATTGTTTGTTACATATACAGATAGTAGGGAGCATAGGGTCAAATTTGGCTATGATAATCGTGCATCGTCACATTCACATGTAAGAGGTATACTTAATACTTTACTGAAAAAGTGTAAATTTTCCTTGGTAAAACATATTATATAAACAGTATTATTGTTAATTTTATGGATTCGATACTTATTAGTAATTACACAGTTTTTATTACAGTCTCGGGTTATTGTTTAGCTTTTTTGTCTCTTGATGTGTATGGTTTTTAAGCTAAACCACTAATACTCTCATTATTTAATGGTATCTCATTAATTTCAACTATCTTCCTGCATATCTACAGGTTAGAATTCGTGCGCTAATGTTAACTTAGCAATTCTCAGGGCGGGGTGAAATTCCCCACCGGCGGTAAACCTAATAAGGTGAGCCCGCGAGCGCTTTATTAACAACTTAATCGTGTAATAAAGGTCAGCAGATCTGGTTTAATTCCAGAGCCGACGGTGATAGTCCGGATGAAAGAGAACACAAAGCACAACATAAGTTGTGCTAATTAACATCGCCTAATTATTGGGTGGTGTTACTCTCATGCCCTGATTCTGGTAACTATTCAAAGGAAAATACCATGAGTCAGTCTCTATTAAGTTTATTCGGTGATGCACACTCGCGTGTATCAAATGCCATTCAATCAATTAAAAACGGTTCAGGTGTGTTGGTCGTTGATGATGAAGATAGAGAAAATGAAGGTGACTTTATTTTTGCTGCTGAAACATTAACAACGCCACAAATGGCCATGATGATCCGAGAAGGTAGCGGCATTGTGTGTTTATGTTTGCCAACTAAAACCACTCAAAAGCTACAACTTCCACAAATGGTTAGCAATAACACTAGTCAAAATACCACGGCTTACACTGTGAGTATTGAAGCAAAACATGGTGTAACCACTGGCGTTTCTGCGGCAGATCGTGTCACTACCATTAAAACAGCTGTAGCACCGAACGCAACAGCAGAAGACCTATCTCGTCCTGGTCATGTGTTCCCACTACAAGCAGTTGAAGGTGGTGTGTTAGTTCGAAGAGGGCATACAGAAGCAGCAGTTGATTTAGCTACATTAGCAGGGTTTGCACCAGCAGGCGTTATTTGTGAATTAAGCAATGAAGACGGTTCAATGGCACGTTTACCCGAGGTTGTTAAATTCGCACAACAACATGATATGCCAGTGGTCAGTATTGATGATTTGGTAAATTATATTAAAGCTGAGCAAGTCGCTTAGTGTTCTTTAGCTTACATATTTAAAGTGAAAGTTAAGTCATGTTTAGTAGGCCGTCTATAGCAACTATAGACGGCCTTTTTATAGTTGAAGCAAAGAGTCGCATGAGCTTGATTCACCTATTTTTCCTTTCACGTACTAATACCTTAGTTTTCTATACAAGAAACATAATAAATAATGGACATTTTCAACATTTTCAATTGTTTAGTTGTCTTGTTATTTGTTTAATTCCCTCTCTGGTTTAGTTTCTGCTCTTATCTATAGCTCAGGTTAATCAATCACTGAAAAACACATGATCTATTTGAATATTAAGTAAATATAAAATACTGTATTTTTATAATTTTCGGGTTATAAATGCTAAAAACACGTTATGCTTTAAATTACTTAATCACCCATACGTACATAATCAAACTAATTAGAGGTGAAAAATGAAACAAAATATCTATGATGATCCTGGTTTTTTTGATGCCTATTCAAAAATGCCTCGATCAATTAACGGATTAAAATCTGCTGGTGAGTGGGAAATATTTAGAGAAATATTACCTGCTTTACATGGAAAAACGATACTTGATTTAGGGTGCGGTTATGGTTGGCATTGTCAATATGCGAGTGAGAAAGGGGCAAGACGAGTAGTCGGAATAGATTTATCTGAAAAGATGCTCGCTAAAGCAAAAAAAATGACCACTGTAAAAAATATTGAATACCAGCAATGTGCAATCGAAGACTTTGATTCTCATGACCATGTATTTGATATCATCTTTAGCTCTTTGGCATTACATTATGTTTCTGATTTGGGCTCTGTATTCCAACGAGCTTCAAACTTATTAGTTTCTGGCGGTACCCTTTGTTATTCAGTTGAACATCCTGTTTTTACTTCGAATGAAAGTCAAGACTGGTGCTATAAAAATGAAGAAATACAGCATTGGCCCTTAGATAATTATTTCCATGAGGGGGAAAGGTTTACTTCTTTTCTTGGGACAAATGTTGTTAAGTACCACCGTACAGTTGAAACTCATATAAAGTTATTATTGACTCATGGTTTTGAAATTACTGCATTATTAGAGCCGACACCACCTAAGACACTCATTGAAAAAATGGGGTGGGAAAGTGAATTAAGGCGTCCTATGATGTTAATTATTAAAGCCGTGAAAAAGTAATGGCTAATCCGCTATTAATTCAAAATATATAGTTGAAAAATACCAAAGCAGCCCGCCATAACTTCACAATAAAATAGGCTGCTTAATATATTGTTTTCTTGACGATTTTATAAAAATCTAATCATTAACCACGGATATTATTCGCTATTAGGCTTTTACTTTCCCCATTTATTAATGTTAGGTAGGAACTTGTAGAGTATCCAGTGGTAAAAGCGTTGTGGTAGACAAGTTCTAACGAGTTTAAAGAATATGACGTCTAAGGTACCTGCTACTCGCAGCGGCGGATTATTATGTTTCATCACTTTGAATACTTTACGGGCCACCGTTTTAGAAGTGGAAGGGGTGAGCTTCATGATCCGTTCAATAAAGTTTTCCATATTTATGTAATGTTGGTGATAGGCAGCGTCTTTTTCTGTAGAAGACAGTTGGCTTAATTCGGTCCTTTTAACTTTTTCAAATCCCTTTGAATTGATAAAACCAGGTTGAACCAATGTGACTTTAATATTCCATGGCTTTAGCTCGTACCATAGGCTTTCAGTCGCCCCCTCAAGTGCAAATTTTGAAGCGCTGTAAACAGCCATGGTCGGCATCGCCATTTGTCCGCCCATGGATGAGATATTAATAATTTTGCCTTTTCTTTTGCTTCTCATTTTAGGTAAGCACAAGCGAATCATTTCCATTGGAGAACGGAAGTTTGTGTTCATTTGTAATAATCGATTTTCTTCTGAGACATCTTCTACAACGGATCTAAAGGCGAAGCCTGCGTTATTGATAAGAATATCTACGCCACCGTGCTGTTCATTTATCTCTGTGATTAAGTCTAGTCTCATGTCAGGAGACGTTATATCGAGCGGACGCAGCATTATGTTATCGCTTTCCACAATTCCATTGTCATTAAAACGTGCCATTGAGTTAGGTCTTGCCGTTAATACCACGCGGTATTGTTCACTTGCTATCACTTTTCTAGCTATTTCAAGGCCTAATCCCGCAGAAGCGCCTGTAATTAAAACGAGGTCTTTAATCATGTTAGTTTTTCATTCTTTAATGTTGTTTATTTGAGTTAAATGTATTGTCAATGAAGCGTTATGTTTAGTGAGTATAATTTAAGTAATCAGGTGTCATTATATAAAGCTTTATCATTATTTTTCTTGCTAGCTATTGTATTAAATTATGGTATTTTTGCCTCCAAAGTAACGAGAAGAGCAAAATATCTCCGCCTCCTTTGTGACTTACTAAAACTTGCCCAATTAAATGGTAATGCTGGCTACTTTGATAAAGCGCATACAATAAAGATTATATTTAATAGTCTTTTATTTAATTATGTTTAAGAGCAAGCATGATTTGGCGTTTAGTCATTCAGCAACTAATATAAACTATAAAAAAATAGTTTGAATATATTTTGCATTAAAAAGTGAGTTAGAAGAGGCTAAATTATCCCTACAATCAGAAGTTAATTAGAAGTGTTATTTTGAGTAATTCCTTTACTTAATTGTAATAGGTCAATATTCATAGAATTAACAACACATAAAGAGTAATAAAATAATATGATTCCTCAGTAAAACTTAAGTTTTGTAGGACATAATTTCTTTTTACAAAAGACACGAGACTATTTATATGAAATTACTCTTAGTTGAAGACTCTGAATCACTTAGAAATAGCCTAAAAATGGGCTTAGGAAATTTAGGTTTTACGATTGATGCGACTGGTGATGGGGCTGAGGGCTTAACCATGGCTACAATGGGCAACTACGATCTTATGATTTTAGATCTTATGCTACCTAGTGTTGATGGTTTAACTATATTAAAAACTATTAGACGTAAAAAAAGTGAACTAAAAGTGCTTATTCTATCAGCTAAGGGAGACACTGAAGATCGCATTGAAGGCCTACTCTCAGGTGCTGACGATTACCTAGCGAAACCCTTCTCTTTTGATGAATTACATGTTCGTTTACAAACTCTCTCTAGAAGGGGCGCTTTAGTAATAGATGAAAATATTATTGAAGTTAATGACTTTATTTTAAACACTCAATTATTTACTCTCTCCTTTCATGGAAAAAATATTAATTTAACGCCAAATGAATATAAGTTAATTGAATGTATTTTTAAGAAAAGAAAACTGGTTTTTTCACCAGAAAAATTGAGTGAGTACTTAGCAGGGCAATATGATTCTATTTCTAAAAATACAATAGAAGCTCATTTATCCTCAGCTAGAAAAAAAGCCAAGGCAGCTGGAGGCGTATTACCGATTGTGAATAAACGTGGTTTTGGTTATATGGTTGATCAAAGTTTATGATGTCCATCAGAAATAATTTAGTTAAAAGTCTATCAATTTCACTTTCGCTTGTGTTTGCTTTAGTGATGCTGATTATCGATGTGGTACTTGATAATTGGGTAGATAAAGAATTTGAACAGTCACTTATGAGTAAAGCTTCATTATTAGTTGCTTTAGTGTCAGAAGATGAACGAGGTGTTGACTTTGAATTTTCTAGTGAGTTTATGCCTGAGTTCGAGAAGAAAGATAACGCAGAATACTTTCAATTATGGCTAGGCGATGAAATCTTTGAAAAGTCAGATTCATTAGATTTTCAATTAAACAATAGTTTGCCTTTTATAGCAGTATCAGAAGGTCAAAAGAAAATTATTGAGACTCGATTACCTGATGGGCGTGATGGGCTAATTATTTATTATGCTTTTAAGGCACAAGTTGATACCGCTAAAAAGTCTCGATTTGACACACATCTAAAAGAGACTGGTGTAGCCCAACCTACCATACTTTTAGCTTACGCTGCTTCGACGGAAGATACTGAAGATATATTAATTTTTCTAGACTTTTTGTTTATTCTAGCGACGTTTATTGTTGTTTTCTTAGTGGTATATGTGGTGAAGAATAAGGTCGATCTAGGGCTAATTCCATTGAATGAATTAAATAGTGAGCTTAAAAAAATTAAAATAAGCGATGAAAATTTAAAGTTATCAAATAAAAATTTGTCGTTAGAGCTAGTGCCTTTTATAGATAGTATTAATCGTTTTATTGATCAGAATAAAACGTTATATGAAAAAGAAAAACGGTTAACCTCAGACATCGCACATGAACTAAAAACGCCGATAACCGAGTTAATGAACCTTACTGAAGTTGTTATTAAATTCCCTCAAGATAAAATATATCAAGCTGATTACCCACAACAAGTGTTAGGCATTTCTTGGCGCTTAAAAAATGTCATCTCAAATCTTTTATTGCTAAATAAATTATCTGGTAACGGGCTTCCTAAGAATGATATTTTTGACTATCAACAAATTATCCATTCACTATATGCTCCTTATGAACATCGTATAAGGCTGAAGTTTCAAACTGAGCTTCCTCCTTTGCAAAATAATTTATTTGCAGTAGAAACTGTTTTGAAAAACTTAATTAATAACGCTATTCAATATAGCCCTAAGGACTCTGCGATATTGCTGACTTTGGATTCAGTAGGGGAGTTACCTCATTTCTCAATTTCAAATGAAGTATCCGAGGCATTATCTGTTGAAGATTTAGAGAACATGTTTGAACCTATGTGGCAAAAAGATATTTCACGTAGCTCCAGTGAAAATGTTGGTTTGGGGTTAGCCATTGTCGCTTCTCTTTGTGATGCCATTGATGCCGATATTAAAGTCACATTGACTCAAAAACTGATTACTTTTGATGTGTTATTTCACTAATCAATATTGATGCCTATCTAACTGGATTTTAATTAATCTATATTAAACATTCAGTCTATATTAAGTGAACCTTAAGTCTTCCATGAAATAGTGTTTCCTATCTTAACTTAGGAAACTTTATATGATCTTATATACCTCTACTAACCTCAAACAAAAAAATGCAGGGGCTTGCTCTATTGTGGTCCCAATTTATAACGAAGAAAATGTAATTCCTCAATTCCATTTTAGATTAAATCGTGTTGTAAAGTTATTAGATATTCAAGTTCATGTTATTTTTGTGAATGACGGAAGCTATGATAGCAGTACTCAAATTATTGAAAACTTAACTAATTTAGAATACGACTACACATTAATTAATTTAAGTCGAAATTTTGGTAAAGAGGCCGCTATGTCTGCTGGGCTAAGTAAAGCAGATGGCGATTTCACTATTATTCTTGATGTAGATCTGCAAGACCCACCTGAGTTGATCCCCTCTATGATTGATAAATGGAAAGAGGGGGCGGATATTGTTTGTATGCAGCGTAATAAAAGATATGGCGAATCATGGTTTAAAAAAGCTTCTGCCTTTTTGTTTTATAAAATAATTAATCGTTTAGCTGATTGCGAGATCCCAGAAAACGTTGGTGACTTTAGACTGTTAGATAAAAAAGTGGTGAGAGAGTTAATTCAATTACGAGAAAAAAATATATACATGAAAGGCTTATTAGCTTGGCCGGGATTTAATCAAGTCATTTTAAATTTTGATAGAGATCAGCGGTTTAGTGGAGAGTCCAAATGGCCGTTACAAAAACTACTCGCTTTAGCGATGGACGGTATCACTTCGTTTAGTACAAAACCATTACAAATAGCGACCTACCTTGGGGCTACAATTGCGAGTGGATCATTCTTTTATGCTATTTGGACTGTTTTAAAAACATTCATCTTAGGTGAAACGGTAACGGGATTTCCCACCATCATTGTTGCTATTACTGGATTAGGAGGAGTGCAATTACTCTCGATTGGTTTAATAGGGGCTTACGTCGGGAGAATTTATAATGAAGTTAAAAACCGACCTCGATTTATTGTCGCGTCTGAAATAAATAAAGCTGCAGCAGAAACAAGTAAAGTCATTTCAATCTCCTCTTCTCGAAAGGAGGTTATATAATGCGAAAGTCATCGATCGGCATTACTATTTTTATCACTGTTATCATGCTCATTCGTTTAGTTTCCCTCCAATTATATCCTCTAATGGATACAACAGAGGCGAGGTATGGAGAAATGGCGCGTTTGATGGTGGAAACCAATAACTGGGTCACGCCTTTATTTAACTATGATGTGCCTTTTTGGGGGAAACCTCCTATGCAAACTTGGGTGAGTGCATTATCAGGAAAAATATTAGGAATAAGTGAATTTTCATTACGTTTTCCTCATTTTATCAGTGGCATATTAACCATTTTACTTGTTGGGTATTTCGCTTATAGAAAACGCATGTCACCTTCACTGAGTATGTTTATTCTATTAACGTGTGCTGGGTTTTATATTGCAAGCGGTGCGATTATGACTGATTCATTGTTAACACTTTCAATGACTTTGTCTATGTTTGGTTTTTATTTTGGTTGGCAAAATCATAGCAAAAGATATGCATATTTAGGGTTCGTTGGAATAGGCCTTGGGTTATTGATTAAAGGACCCCTTATTATTGTTTTGATTGGCTTATCTATTGTCCCTTGGATCATTATTAATTATAAAGTGCTAGAAGGGGCAAAACAATTTTGGTTACGTATCCCTATTTTTTCAGGATTATTATTATCGTTAATAATTGCAGGTCCTTGGTATGCCATTGCAGAACAAGCAACTCCAGGTTTTCTTCATTACTTCTTAGTTGGTGAACATTGGTCTCGATTTACTGTTAGCGGATGGAGTGGCGACCTTTATGGTAGTGCACATGACGAGCCTAGAGGGATGATTTGGTTGTTTTGGCTATACATCGCCTTTCCTTGGTCTTTAGTTCTCTTATATCGACTAATCAAAAGCTCAAAAAAGAGCGTGTTTTTTACAGATAGTGAAAGTAAAAGTTGGCATACTTTTTTGCTCTGTTGGTTAATTTCTCCGATGTTATTATTTACATTTTCTGGCAATATTTTACCTATGTATGTATTACCCGGTTTACCTGCGATAGCTTTATTATTAGCGTCGATAAAACAACCATTGAGCAGAGTTGAAATATCTATTGGTTGTTTTGCGCCTGTTGTTGTCCTCTGTTTATTAATATTTGGAAAGCCAATTTTTGAAGCAAAAAGTGATGCTGTTTTAATAAGCGCAACAGATAAAAAATTCCCAGTCTATTATATTAATAACGATAGTTTTTCTGGAAGGTTTTACACTCAAGGGCAAGCTAAAATATGGCCGAAAGAAAATCAAAAAGTGATGTTTCCCTATTACATTGTGACAGCCAATAATCAAATCAAAAATAATATGAAAATATTAAATAACTGTCGTTTCAAAGCTAACAATAGAAAGCGCTCGCTGTATTTTTGCTCGAGTGATCACAATGAATAAAAAATTGTGCTTTTTAACTGTTGGGTTCATTGCCTTTTGTATTGATACCAGTGTTTTTTGGTGCTTATTTAATGTCGTTGGTATTGAAATGTATTGCGCTAGAATGACAGCATTTACTTTTGCAGTGTTAGTGACTTGGTATGGGAATCGAAGGTTTACTTTTCAAGAGCGCAAGCAATTAGCAAGATATAAACAAATTAGAAGAGCTTTTATTAGCTCTCTTTGTTCGCTCTTACCCAATATTACGTTTTTTTATCTTTTAACTTCTATTTTGCCACAGCCTCAATTTATTTATATCGCCTTTATAGGCGGGGTAATTGCAGGGACAATGAGTAACTTTATATTGAGTGATAAGTTTGTTTATAAGGAATGTTAGCACTTGGTGGGGATTTATTTATCGGTCTAATTTATTAAATATTTTTAACCCACCTCATATTTAATAAAGTAGTAAGAGACCAAAAAAGATCTTGGACACCCATTAATTAATCATAATCAAATCAGCGTATTACGATTTACAGATACAGGGTGTTCTGTCATTCTATATTGACATTACCAATAAAAAGGGGGGTTGTTGGTTACACTCTCTAGTTATCATACTCATTGGATCTAAGACATGACTCTTAACTACACGCCTACTATTAAAGATTGGTTTTCTCTGCTGCTACTGATTTTACTGTGGGGCACCTCCTTTATGTTTACCGCTGTTTCGCTAGAAAGCTTTAGCCCTGTTGCGATCGTTTCACTTCGGGTTTTAATTGCTGCGATTATTCTAACGATTTTTATGTATCTGAAGGGCTGGCGTTTACCTACTGAACCCTTAGCTTGGACGATATTTTTGCTGTTAGGTTTTATGGGTAACTTGCTGCCATTTTTCCTTATCTCCACGGGACAAAAAGAGATTAGTTCAGGTATTACCGGGCTATTGATGGCATTTATGCCATTGGCGACAATGATTTTGGCGCATTATTTTGTCTCTGGAGAAAGCCTTAATCGCTTCAAAATTCTGGGATTTGTATTAGGTATTACTGGTGTAGTGATTGTGCTGTGGCCATCTTTAGTAGGATCTCACAGTAACTTATTGAGTGGTCTATTGATTTTATTGGCCACGTTTAGTTATGCGATAAATGCTATTTTGGTGAGGAGGTTACGCTCTTATAATCCTGTTGTCACAGCGGCAGGAGTGATGATTATTTCCAGTATTGTTATCGTGCCATTGTGGCTTTGGCAAGATTTACCATGGCAACAAAGCTATTCTTTAAAAGCCTCGTTATCCATGTTGTGGTTAGGTGTTGGACCAACTGCATTCGCTACTATTCGTTTGTTTGCCGTTATCGGTTCGGCAGGCCCCACTTTTCTATCATATATTAACTATGTGATACCAATTGTGGCGTATTTTACTGGGGCGCTGCTTTTGGGAGAAACGATTGAATGGCACAGTCTAGCAGCCATGTTACTTATTATTGGAGGAATAGCACTCACGCGTAAACGGGTTGCCGCTAAATAAAGTAGAATGTATTCAGTTTCTAAGTACTTAGGCTGGACTTTAACATTTTGTCGCGTATTAAATTCGGGAGTTAACGGATTAACCAAGGTAATCAAAAAGTATCGGATCTAACAGCTAGCCAACAACAGCCTATAACTTAGATAATGACTTTATTGTTAATAAGTTAAAGCGCTATGGTATGTTAGTTAGCATATAAAAAGGTTAGCAACTAACAGGCTTGGTTGGCTTAATACATTTATTTTTCGTTAACTAGGATATGTTGATAGTTGCTGAATTAGTCTTATACCAATCTGTAAAATTAACTGGTCAGTTTCATCCAATCCCTAAAGCACAT
>NZ_JBAKAZ010000032.1:0-38876 GCF_038155185.1 Psychromonas aquatilis | reverse complement strand
ATAAGTTATTTTAGCAAGTAAAATAGATCAGTTAATTAGTGTGATTGGTATTATATAAACCTAGTTAATAGAAGTGCCTTTATTGACTAGGGAGTAGATATAAAAAACCCTTTAATAGCTTTACTATTAAAGGGTTTTAATTTTTAAATAATAAACTTTATTATTTAGTGTGGCGCTCTTTTAGTTTATTAGCAACATCTGCTAAAGATAAGCCTTCATTTTGTAATAAAACAGTCAAGTGGTAGATAAGATCAGCACTTTCACAAGTTAATTCATCCATATCTTGCGCCATTGCGGCTAAAGCAACCTCAACACCTTCTTCACCGACTTTTTGAGAGATACGTTTTGTGCCACGTGCATATAAGCTGGCAGTATAACTGCTTTTAGGATCTGCACCTTTACGGCTTTTGATGACTTCTTCTAAGTCAGAAAGGAAGCTTAATGCAGGGTCTAATTCACCTTTAAAGCAAGTTTCTGTACCAAGATGACACGTTGGACCAATAGGATCTACGATTGCTAATAGCGTATCGTTGTCACAATCAGAACAAATTTCTACTACATTTAAGAAGTTGCCTGATGTTTCACCTTTACACCATAAGCGCTGCTTAGTACGGCTGAAAAAAGTCATTTTTCCAGACTCTAGGGTAGCGGCTAGTGATTCTTCATTAACGTAACCTAGCATTAATACTTTTCCAGACGTTCTGTTTTGAACGACTACAGGCATTAAGTTATCTACTTTTGCCCAATCTAATGCTTTTAGTTGTTCTTCTTTCATCAAGCTCATAATCTGATCTCTACCTTTTCTGTTTTTAGGTAAGATTTAAGCTCACCTATATTTATTATTTGTTTATGGAACACACTGGCTGCTAGGGCTCCATCAACGTCTGCTTTGTTAAACACATCAGCAAAATGCACCATTTCACCTGCACCGCCAGAAGCGATTAAAGGTACATTACAAATTGCACGTGCTTGGCTTAACTGGTCAATATCATAACCACAACGAACGCCATCTTGATTCATTACATTTAAAACAATTTCACCTGCGCCGCGCGATTGAACTTCTTTAATCCAATCAAACGTATTCCATTTAGTGGTAACTGTTGCGTGCTCGTTACCAGTAAATTGCTTAACCTGATGCTGTCCGGTCTCTTCATCAAAATATGAATCGATACCAATAACAATACATTGTGTACCAAACTTTTCAGCTAATCGATTGATTAAACTTGGGTCGGCTAACGCAGGGCTATTAATTGATACTTTATCAGCACCAAATTCTAAAATACGACGCGCGTCTTCTTCAGTTTTTATACCGCCAGCGACACAAAATGGAATGTCGATAACTTCAGCAACACGACTTACCCAACTTTTATCGACTACGCGAGCATCTGAGCTGGCTGTAATATCATAAAATACTAGCTCATCTGCACCTTCTTCTGCATAGCGCTTTGCTAAAGGCACGATATCACCAACAATTTCATGATTCCGAAATTGTACACCTTTAACGACTTGTCCGTCTTTAACATCTAAACAAGGGATTATACGTTTAGCTAACATAAGACCTCATGAATAATTGATTGGATTGATTTAACATTTTTGCAGGCCCTGAATTGATTGGCTTATAAATTATACAATGTGTATTGGCTATAAGCATAAGTGACTGTAAATATTATTGATTGATTATATTTTATTATATATTCAATCAGCAATGGTTTGTAGGGCTTATCTGTTATTAAATAACATTTTTATTTAATGTTTTTTAACAAAAATAAAAATACTTTGCTTTTGTAGAGCTATAACACAAAGAATTTGTGATCAATTAAGATCTAAATCCTTTCATCGACGTATTATCTCCTATTAAAGGAATTTATAAGGAATACATTGATGTTAATTAATATGCTTGGATTTAACTTAGTTTGGTTTGGCTTAGTATACTGGGGTAATTGCTTTATCCCCATTGCAATTTTTCTAATCTGTGTTCATTTAATCAAGTTATCTCATTTTAAATATGAAATGAGACTGGTGTTGTTGGTCACTGTATTAGGTAGCAGTATTGATAACATTCTCACTTTTCTACATGTATTTCAATTCGATAACACACATTTCACACCTTTATGGTTAGTCGTTTTATGGGCAAGTTTTGCTTGTACTTTATGCCATAGCCTACGCTTTTTAGATAACAGCAGGGTGATGCAACTGTTGATAGGAGGCTTAGTGTCGCCACTAAGTTATATTGCAGGTCATAAATTAGGTGCAGTTAATTTCTCCTATTCAATGGTAATGACTTACAGCCTGTTGGCTGTTATCTGGGCTGGTCTTTTTTATCTGTTTTTTTCATTAAAAATATTTTTAAATTGTAAGGAGAAATAAATGAATAAGGTCATCGGTATTGTTATAGCTATAGCTATTTTTTTAGGGAATGCAGTGGCTAAAGAGGTTGCACAACCACCTGTATGGCAAAAAACTTTAACCAATGAGGTAACAAAAACCGATTTTAAGATGGTTGGAAACGCTACTTTTTCTTATCTATTATGGGATATTTACGAGAGTTATTTATCGACTCCTTCAGGGAAGTTTTCTTTTGATGAAAATCAGGACTTACTTTATAAAATACAATATCTGCGAAATATTAAAGCTGCGGATCTAGTCGATGAAACAGAAAATCAATGGCAGAAAATTGGGTTGAACAAACAACAATACACAACGTACTTGTCACAATTAAAAAGTATCTGGCCTGATATAAACAAAGGTGACAGTCTCACTTTAGTGGCGAAGGGCAGCTATAGCGGTTTTTATTATAACAATACTTTTATAGGGCAGATAAACGACACTCAGTTTGCACAAGTATTTATGAGTATCTGGCTTTCAAATGAAACTACTGAACCTAATATTAGAAAACAACTTCTAGGGGAATCTAATGAATAAATCAGCAATGTGCTTACTACTTTCAAGTTCATTTTTAGCGAGTTGCTCGGTGAATGTTGATCAATATGAAGACAGCGATAACAACTTTGACCTGCAATCTTATTTTGATGGCAAACTGATCGCTTGGGGAGTAATACAAAATCTAAATGATAAAGTGACAAGAAAGTTTTGTGTGGAATTGGATGGCCAATGGGAAAATAAGAAAGGCTTACTTGTTGAAAAATTTTATTTTGACGATGGTGAGATAAGTTATAGAAATTGGCATTTAACTGAGACTACACCTAATCATTTCACTGGCACCGCTGAAGATGTCGTGGGAAGTGCAATTGGCCAGCAGCAAGGAATGGCATTTAATCTCCAATACACATTAAAACTACCCGTCGATGACACCACTTATGAAGTGGCAATGGATGATTGGATGTATCAAATAGATGAGTATCGGATTGTTAATAAAACAAGTATTTCTAAGCTTTCTGTCAATGTAGCGAACGTGACGATATTTTTTGATAAGCAATTACCATTAAACACCTGTCTTGACTTCAATAATCGATGAACTTTATTGTCACTTGTCTCGTATAACACTTTATAAACTCACTAACGACAAAGGTAAATTAATGAGTCATAAAAAAATTAACCTGCCAATCTTTCCATTAAGCGTATTTCTTTTACCAGGAGGAATTACGCGACTTAGAATTTTTGAGCCAAAATATTTAACCATGGTGAGTTTATCAAGTCAGTTAGGCGGGTTTATTCTTTGCAAAGAAAATAACGGTTTTCATTGGGGCAGTTGGGTTGAAATTATCAACTTTAATCAAGATAGCCACGGTGTTTTAGAAATAGATATCCAATGTAAAGCCTTAGTAAAGATTACTAGTACTTATAGCGATGACAGCAAATTAACTTTCGCAGAAGCGCATACCTTTGAGCATTGGTCAACAAATCAGTCATCCAACGCATCGGCTGAATTAACAGATTCATTGAATGATGTTATAGAAAAGCATGCCTTATTGAAAAGCCTTTATCAGAACAATTTGAGTGATAACCCTTACTGGGTTGTTTCTAGATGGCTAGAATTATTACCGATTGATTATAATACCAAAAGTAGATTTATTGATGATTCAACTTATTCTGAGGCAAAGCAGTTAGTACATTCGGTTATCTTTTAATGTTAAGTTTTTTTACAAAATAAGTGATCTTTTTAAACTATGCTCACGTATTAGTACTCAGAGTCCAATATTGAGAATTAATTATGGCCACAACACAAAGTAAATTGCCAATAAATCATAGCCATGTTAAACCTATCACTATGAATAAAGAAATAGATCACAAACAACTTAGTGAATGGCTTCAAGCAGTTGCAGATAAACGATGTAAAGTCTCGTTTACACACCTGTTCAAATTCTTCTCACCTAAAATACAACGTATTGCCAAGAGTAAGTTCCCTAATGAATGTCAAGCAAATGAAGTTGTGCAAGACACCATGAACAATGTGTGGCGTAAAGCGCATTTATTTGATGCTTCAAAAGGGGCTGCGACCACTTGGATTTATACCATTATGAGAAATATCACTTTCGATCACTTGCGAAAAATTCAGAGCAATAGAGAAGATAACTTGAGCGATGATATTTGGCCAATGGTCGAAAGTGTTCAAAATGAAGAAGATACCTTTGAAGATCATTTACAAAGCAAACAGCTTTTACGCGTCATAGAAACATTACCTGATGCACAAAAAGATGTTTTAAAAGGTTTTTATTTACTAGAAATGTCACAAGAACAACTTGCAACACATCTAAATCTTCCTCTCGGTACGATTAAATCTAGACTTCGATTAGCGTTAGCTAAATTGAAAGTCCAATTAGGAGAAGATAATGATTAAACATCATCCTACATTCGAATTACTGCAATCTTACGTTAATGGCGAACTACCAGCATCGCTGGCTATCGGTGTCAGCATACATGCAGAGTTATGTGCAGAATGTCAAAAAACCATCGCATTATTAACAGAGCAAGTTGCTGAACAAGCTTTTGAAGCTGAAACAGATGTCTCGGTAAATGAAATTGATACTAACGATGAAGTTGTTGATGATATTTTTGAATTAATGATGCAGGAGATAACGGCTTCAGATCAATATGACGAAGTCATTGAAGTTGCGCCAAGAAATGTTACTTTTAGAGGTGACACTTTTGAGTTACCAACAGCATTAAGTAATGTTGATATCGGTTATTCAGCAAATATTGGTAAGCTATCTCGTTCGCGTATTAAGTTAGATGAAAATGAGATACACACAAATTTATTACATATTAATCCAGGTGGTGGTGTGCCATCGCATACACACAAAGGTTTTGAACTAACTGTGTTGTTAGACGGTTCATTTAGTGATGACCAAGGCGAGTATACAAAAGGTGACTTCATTATGTTAAACGGTGAGCATACTCACTCGCCAATCTCTGTGAACGGTTGTTTATGTTATACTGTGGCTAACGATGCTTTACATTTTACGCATGGTATTAATAAACTATTAAACCCAATTGGTAATTTTATATATTAAGTTAATGGAGTAAATGATGATTTTTTCGGTTAACAAGGAAGAGATAAAAATTGGTATTAGTTCTTGCCTAATCGGCCAGAAAGTGCGATTTGATTCGAGTAATAAACCATCACGTTTTTGTATTGATGAGCTTTCTGATCATGTTGAGTATGAACCATATTGTCCAGAAGTCGCGATTGGTTTACCGATACCAAGGCCAACCATTCGTCAAATCAAAAAAGATGACCTAATTCATGTTGCGAGACCAGATGGCTCTGGTGATGTTACTGAAGAACTAAAGCAGTATGGTAAAAGTATTGCTGAACAGACTAAACATTTAAGTGGTTATGTTTTTTGTGCGAAAAGTCCAAGCTGTGGCATGGAGCGTGTTAAAATCTATACTCCTGAAGGCAACTCATTAACGTCTGATGGTGTTGGTGCTTATGCAAAGGAAATTATGGAAGCAAATCCATTATTGCCTTGTGAAGAGAATGGCCGCTTAAATGACATGCATATTAGAGAAAACTTTGTTGCACGTATTTACGCTTATAAACATTGGCAAAAAGTCAGCGAATCAGGGTTAACTATTCATAAGCTAACAACTTTCCATAGTCATTATAAATATACTGTAATGAGTCATAACTTGGTTGCTTACAAAAAACTAGGGCAGTTACTTGCTGATGTAGATATACCTTTAGCTGAAAAGGCTGAGCAGTATATAAGCGGTCTAATGGATGCACTTAAAATTCAAGCGACGCGTAAAAACCATGTTAATACATTGACTCATATTCAAGGTTATTTTTCTAAACACCTCACCGCAGAGCAGCGTAAAGAGTTGTGTGAGCAAATTGATGGTTACCGATTAGGTTTATTACCTTTGATTGCTCCTTTAACCTTAATCAATCATTATTTAATGCAATATCCCAAAGAGTATTTGAAAGGGCAGTCTTATCTTTCCCCGTATCCTGATAGCTTAAGGTTAAGATACGCTTATTAATATTGTTAAAGCTAATCTTTATCCTCCCTCATAATACCAAGACTATTTATAACGTCATTCATTACGAATGACGTTATCTTATTAGAAAGTAAGGAACTTATAGTGTCTTCTAACAGCCCACTCCTTTGGTTTAGAAATGATTTAAGAACCAATGACAATCCAGCTCTGCATTACTTTTATCAACAACTTGACCCTAAACAGAAAGCCAATGCAATCTATTTTATCTCAGAAAAACAATGGCGAAATCATGATTGGGCAACTATTAAAATTGACTTTATTAAACGTCATTTAAAAGCTTTAGCAGCTGAGTTAGCGATTAAAAATATTACCTTGCATATTGTTGAGGTCGATGATTTTGAGGCGCAAGTGAGTTACTTGAAAGAATACTGTGTTAATAATCAAGTAACTGATGTGTACGCTAATAGTGAACTCGAATATAACGAACAGCAACGTGACAAACAGTGTCTAGAGGTCGATATTCCGTTAACGCTTTTTGAATCTGATGTGATTGTTCCAAAAGGGAAGATTGTCACGCAAACGGGTCACATGTATAAAGTATTTACACCGTTTAAACGCGCATGGGTGAAATATGTGCGTGATAATGGTTACCAATATTTAGGGGCTCCTTGGACTAATCAACATCAATTAAATGAAAAATCGTTATTGGAGCAAGTATCAGGTGATGCATTAGCTGTCTCAATCGATAATAGCTCTGAGAAATGGCCTTTGGTTTATGAGGTAACAGAAAAAGTGTTACCGCTATTCTATAAACTAAAAGTTAAAAACTATAAAAATGTTAGAGACATTCCTTCAGTAAAAGGGACCAGTGGTATATCTCCCTACTTAGCGATTGGTGCGTTAAGTCCAGTTTATGTGTTGAAAACATTGTTGGATAAGTTTCCTGATATCTTGATCTCAAGTGATAGTGATGAGTTTACTTGGCTAAATGAGATAATTTGGCGCGAATTTTATCGCCACTTACTATTTGATCAGCCTCGTTTATCTAAAAGCTACTGTTTTAATGATAAATATCAAGGTGTTAAATGGCATTATGATGAAAAATTATTTACTGCGTGGTGTGAAGGAAGAACTGGCTACCCGCTCGTTGATGCTGCAATGCGACAGCTGAATGAAACTGGCTGGATGCATAACCGGTTGCGAATGGTCGTTGCTAGTTTTTTAACTAAACACCTGCTCATAGATTGGCGTTTAGGTGAAAAATATTTTATGCAGCATCTTATTGATGGCGACCTAGCTTCAAATAATGGTGGCTGGCAGTGGGCTTCTAGTACAGGCTGTGATGCTCAACCTTATTTCAGAATATTTAATCCGATTACTCAAAGCGAAAGATTTGATCCTAAAGGTACATTCATCCGTAAATATATACCAGAACTAAGCAAGTTACCGGATAAGCAAATACACTTTCCTCACAAGTATATTAAGGAAAATAGGTTATCGGTATATTGGCCTGCTATTGTTGAACATAAACAAGCAAGGTTGGATGCATTGGCATTTTATAAATAAGACGGTTAACTCTCACAGTATTAATCGTCAGGTAGAAATAATATCTGAAGGATGGGATACAAGATGAGTCAACAACATACTTTAAATCAACCAAATACTAGCCAATTACCCGATTGGCTAGCTAACTTTATCCGTGTTTATGAGAAATTAGGCACAGATAACCTCTCACTGTTAAACTCTATTTACGATTCAGATATCCATTTTCAAGATCCTATGCATGAATTGCAAGGCATTGATGCACTCGGAAAATACTTTGATAGCTTATATACCAACCTTAGTTATTGTCATTTTAAAATCGATAATGTGATACATGATGATCAGCAAGCAGCGCTTTATTGGACAATGGCTTATCAACACAACAAACTTAATCACGGTAAAGAAGTGATTATTGAAGGCAGCTCTAAACTTATATCGAATGGTGAGAAGGTGATTTCACACCGTGATTATTTAGATTTAGGTGCCATGCTATATGAGCAAATTCCAGTAATAGGTAAATTAATCACTTGCATTAAAGCGAGGGCTTCTAAATGATAGAAAAACAAAAAAATTACGACAGTAAGCAAGTAAAACAAGTACTTATCACTGGTGCGACTTCTGGCATTGGCAATGCTTTATTTAAACAGTTTAGTGCACAAGGTGATGCTGTGATTGCCTGTGGTCGAAACCAAACTGAACTAGATAAACTGTCACATCTGGCTGCACAGACTTGCCGTTTTGATATAACAGATAAGCAACAAGTAAAAGATATTGCCGAGCAAATACAAACATTAGATATGCTTATCTTGAATGCAGGTAATTGTCGTTATATTGATGACGCTAAGCAGTTTGACGGTGAACTATTTAATGATGTGATTAATACTAATTTAGTCTCTGTTGGTTGGTTATTACAATATTTACTGCCTAAGGTAAAAAAAGGTGGGCAAGTAGTGATAGTTAGTTCCAGCGCAACATTAATGCCTTTCCCAAGAAGTGAAGCTTATGGAGCCTCTAAAGCTGGTTTAGACTATTTAGCTAATAGTTTACGACTTGATTTAAAAAAAGAAAACATTGCTGTGACACTTGTCCATCCAGGATTTATCAAAACACCTTTAACCGATAAAAATGATTTTAACATGCCGTTTCTTTTAACCAGTGATGAAGCTGCTAGTCGGATCATTGATGCGGTGAAGAAAGGTAAAAAATATGCTCACTTTCCAAAAAGATTAACTTTATTACTCAAATTATTTTCATATCTTCCGGACTGTATTTGGCAAAAAATAGTGATTAAGGAACAACATTAATGAAAAATATTGCAATTATCGGGTCTGGTGTGTCAGGTCTAACAGCGACTTATTTATTGTCTAAAAAGCACAAAGTTACCGTATTTGAAAAAGAGCCTATTATCGGTGGGCATACTGCTACAGTTGATATCGAAAAATCTGGAAAAAAATACGCCATTGATACCGGCTTTATTGTTTTTAATGATAGAACCTACCCAAACTATTTAGCCTTATTAGATGAAATAAATATCGGTAAACAAGCAACAGAAATGAGTTTTTCTGTTCATAATTGTAAAACTGGCTTGGAATATAATGGACACACGTTAAATACATTGTTTGCGCAAAAGCGTAATATCTTCAAACCACATTTCTGGAAGTTAATTAAAGAAATTATTCGCTTCAATAAAATGTGTAAACAGATATATCAAAACAATGTGTATACACCGGGATTAACCTTAGGGCAATTTTTAACCGACAATCATTTCAATACTTTTTTTGCTGAACATTACATATTACCGATGGGTGCGGCTATTTGGTCAAGCTCATTGACACAAATGGAAGAGTTTGAATTTAGGTTTTTTGTTCAGTTTTTTCAAAACCATGGTCTTTTAAACATTAAAAATAGACCGCAATGGTACGTAGTTCCTAACGGTTCTCGTAGTTATCTTGCTCCTTTATGTGAACCTTTTAAAGATAAGATAGAGGTGAATGCCAATATTAAAAATATCACCCGTAACAAAGGAAAAGTTCAAATTAACTTCAAAGATTCACAAGCGCGTGAATTTGATGAAATTGTGATTGCCTGTCATTCAGATCAAGCCTTGGCATTACTTCAGGATCCTAGTAAGCAAGAACAAGCTATTTTATCGCGCATGCCATACAGTAAAAATTCAATTATTTTACATACAGATACCCGTTTATTACCAAATAGAAAAGCCGCTTGGGCGAGTTGGAATTATCAATTAAGTGATGACAGAGATAAACCTGCTAGTGTTACTTATAATATGAATATCCTGCAAGGTATAAAAAGTGAACATACATTCTGTGTTACGTTAAACCAAAAACAATCAATTAAACCCGAGACTATTTTACGGGAGTTCACTTATTATCACCCAATATTCTCGACTGAATCGATTGATGCTAAGAATCAACGCTATCAAATTTGTGGTAAAAATCATACACACTTTGCAGGCGCATATTGGCACAACGGCTTCCATGAAGATGGCGTAAGAAGTGCTGTTGAAGTAGCACAACGCTTTGATTGTTACCTTGATGCATTTAAGAAGTGAAGAAAGTTATGCAATTATCAATAGAATCAGCATCAAAACAGCCTTACCAAGGTTCCGCTATTTATACCGGTAAGGTCATCCATAATCGCTTTACTCCTAAAAAGCATCGTTTTGATTCGAGCTTATTTATGCTTGCACTTGATGTTGCAGAGGTAGAGAAAAGCCAAGAAAGCCAAGGTGTTTTTGGTTTTTCCTGGTATCACCCTTTGCGTTTTGTTCAAAAAGATTATATTAAAAGTGAACCTAAGTTATTGTCACAACGTATAAAAGACAAAGTAATCTCATTAGGTGGTCACGCTGATATTGAGCGCACTTTAATGTTAGTGCAGGTAAGGTGTTTTGGCTTGTACTTCAGTCCGGTGAACTTCTACTTTTGTTATGATAATGCTGATAATTGTACACAAATGTTGGCAGAGGTAAGTAACACACCTTGGAATGAAAGACATTATTATTTAGTTGATTTAAAAGAAAAAAATACTGATTTAGTGACTAAAAAAGTTTTCCAAGTTTCGCCATTCATGGACATTAATATGAACTATATCTGGCATATTAATGCTCCTGAAAAAGAAACAGATAAATTATTAGTTAAGATACAAAATCAGCAAAAAAATAAACTTTCAGATGAATATGAAAAAGTATTTGAAGCTGGTTTAGTATTAAGAAAAAAAGCATTTAATAAGAAAAACCTATTTAAGTCCTGGGTAAAGATTCCTGTTATGACAGGGAAAATAGTGATCAGCATTTATTGGCATGCTTTAAGGTTATTTTTAAAGAAAGTACCATTTATCGGTTATCAAAAAATTAGTTAAATCATGGAATTCTTTGGAGAATAAAATGGAAGAAATACAAAATGTTGCGTTAAATAATACCAGTAGCTGGTTTGATAAACGTTGCCGTAATCTAGTGCATTCTGTGTTATCAAAATTAACTTATGGAAAATTAGAAGTTGTTGAGTCAACCCAACATCATATCTTCCCAAGCCAACCACAAACTGATAATCCTGATTTAATTGAAGGAAAAATTCAAATACACGATTTAAGCGTGTATCGTGACTTTGTGAAAGGGGGAAGTATTGGGGTGGCAGAGGCCTTTATTGCAGGTAAGTGGAGCAGCCCTAATTTGACTAATGTGATCCGTATTTTTGCAAAAGCGCAACAACAAACAGATCAATTAGACTCAAAAAAGTCTTTATACAATACAATAAAAAATAAATTATTTCATAAGCATAACCGTAATACACAATTAGGTTCAAAACGAAATATTCTGGCGCATTATGATCTCGGTAATGAGTTATATACGCGCTTTTTAGATCCGAAGATGATGTATTCCTCTGCTATTTATCCATCACCGACAACCTCTTTGGAATACGCTCAGTTATATAAACTGCAGACTATTTGTGAACGTTTATCTCTAAAAAGTACTGACCATTTATTAGAAATAGGCACAGGTTGGGGCGGTCTCGCGATTTATGCTGCACAACGTTATGGTTGTAAAGTCACTACAACAACAATTTCAGATGCACAATATGAATACGCTCAAGAAAAAGTCAATGGTTTAGATCTACAAGACAAGATTACACTTCTTAAAAAAGACTATCGGGAATTAACCGGTAGCTTTGACAAAGTTGTATCGATAGAAATGATTGAAGCGGTTGGATACGAATTCCTTCCAAGTTTCTTCGAACAATGTAATGCTCGGCTAAAGCCTGGCGGTAAGTTATTAATTCAATCGATTACCATTGCTGATCAACGTTTTGAACATTATAAAAACAACGTCGATTTTATTCAAAAGTATATTTTCCCAGGCGGTTTCTTACCTTCAGTAAATGTACTCAGTGAGCAAATTACTCATAACACAGATCTTGTGATAGAACATTTACAAGATATCGGTCTTGATTATGCAAAAACATTGGCAGATTGGAGACAGGCTTTTTTAGCTAACTGGAATGAATTGACTCAATTTGGTTATGATCAAGAATTTAAAAGATTATGGTTATACTATTTTGCTTATTGTGAAGGTGCATTTTTAGAAAGATCAATCAGCACTGTACACCTTGTCGCGAGAAAATAGCTAACAGGGTTATTGGTTGATAAATTGATATAAAGTCTAATACTAAGAATTGAAAACAGGATTATTTACTTTATACTCAGTTGCTTATCATTAAGTTTTATAGGAATAAATAATGAGTGAAGAAAGAGCAGTATTAGCGGGCGGATGTTTCTGGGGAATGCAGGATCTGATTCGTAACTTAGAAGGTGTTAAATCTACTCGTGTTGGATATTCTGGCGGCGAAGTTGAAAATGCAACCTATCGTAATCATGGAAACCATGCTGAATGTATCGAAATTATCTTTGATAATGAAGTGATTAACTTTCGTAAAATTCTTGAGTTCTTTTTTCAAATTCACGATCCATCAACGGAATTAAGACAAGGTAATGATTTAGGTGCGTCTTACCGCTCTGCAATCTATTACACATCGGAAGAACAATTAGGCGTTGCTCAAAAAACCATTAAAGATGTCGATAATTCTGGTTTATGGCCTGGTAAAGTAGTGACTGAAGTTGAACCAGTAGGGGATTTCTGGGAAGCTGAGCCTGAACATCAAGATTATTTACAGCGTTTGCCAGAGGGGTATACATGCCACTTTGCACGTAAAGATTGGGTATTACCTTCAAGCGATTAATAGCAATATCAACTACCGTGGCAGCACGGTAGTTGAATCTAAGTCATTTATTTAGCGTTATTCCAACATTCAATTGACTCAGCGACAGTAAACTTACCTTCCAGTAAAGCACGACCTACTATCATACCTTGTGCACCAGAGCGTGCTACATCAGCAATATCGTCCAATGAACCAATACCACCAGATGCTTGCCAGTTCACAGAAGGGAAAGCTTCAACCATCTCTTTATATAAGCTGACATTTGAGCCTGTTAATGTGCCATCTTTTGAAATATCAGTACACAGCACATGTTTAAGGCCAACTTTCATGTAAATCTCTAATAAAGATTCAATCGTTTGACCACTGTCTTCTTGCCAACCAGATACAGCAACAATTTTATTACCCTGTGCATCAATATTAATGTCTAAGGCTAATACAATATGTTCAGGACCGTATTTTTCCATCCAACCGGCAACCATTTCTGGTTGTTTAACGGCTGTTGAACCAATAACAACACGGTGTGCACCAGTATCTAAAAGACCTTTTACATCTTCTTCAGTACGTACGCCACCGCCGACTTGTACTTTTGCCGGTGTGTTTTTTATTAGGCTTTCTATCACTGATAGTTGACGCTTAGTAATATCCTTCGCACCATCTAGATCAACTAGGTGTAACCAATTTGCACCTTGCTCATTATAGATAGTGTATAAACTTTGTGGATCATCGCTATAAACGGTTTTTAGCTCGTAATCACCTTGGTATAAACGAACTACCTTTCCGTCGATAAGGTCTAATGCTGGAATGATCATGTTAAAGCTCCAAAAAGTTTTTGATTAATTGTGCGCCAGCTTTACCAGAGCGCTCTGGATGAAATTGCACACCGTAAAAATTACCTTTGTTAACTGCTGCTGTAAAAGGCGTACCATAATCACAACTCGCAATCGTATTCTCATTAACAGGTAATGCGTAGCTATGTACAAAATAAAAATAACTGCCTGCAGGAATATCTTTAAATAAAGGTTCGTCTAATTTAGGGGTGATTTGGTTCCACCCCATGTGTGGAGAACGTAATGGACTAACATCCATCTCTTCAACGTTACCATCAACCAAGCCTAATGTTTTAATAACAGCTTCATCACCAAAACCTTCTTCACTGCCTTCAGCAAGCATCTGCATACCTAAACAAATACCTAATACAGGCTGTGTCAGTTTTTTAATCTCATCAACAAGTTCTCTATTAATAAGATTATTCATCGCTTCTTTAGCTGTTCCTACACCAGGTAAAAACAATTTATCAGCTTTCTGTAATACGTCAGGGTCTTTACTGACGATAACATCATAACCTAAACGCTCAATAGCGAAGCGAACAGATGATAAGTTGGCACAGCCAGTATCAATAATTACTATCATAAAACACCTTTACTTGATGGAAGATCAGTACCGATAACTTGGATACTTTGGCGTAAAGTACGACCAAAGGTTTTGAATAAACCTTCAACCATGTGATGAGCATTACCATTTTCTACTTCTAAATGTAGAGTGGCGCGCATCGCCTGTGATAATGAATAGAAGAAATGTTCAACCATTTCAGTTGACATTGTTCCAACCAATTCACGTGGAAAATCAGCTTTAAATTTAAGGAAAGGGCGGCCAGATAAATCTAAAGTACAACTCGCTTTTGTTTCATCCATTGGTAAAACAAAACCAAAACGACCAATACCACGTTTATCACCTAATGCTTTATCCAATGCATCGCCTAGTGCAAGCGCAGTATCTTCTACACTGTGATGATCGTCTATATGCAAGTCGCCTTTAACGCTGACATTCATTTGGAAACCACCGTGAGTAGCAATTTGATCTAGCATGTGGTCAAAGAAGCCCATACCTGTATCAATTTTGTTCTCACCGGTTTTATCTAAATCAACAAAAACATTAATGTCAGTTTCTTTTGTTGTACGAGTAACAGAAGCAGTACGACCGCGAGATGTTAATTGGTGAACGATATCTTTCCAGCCATTGGTTTCTTTATTGTAAAGAATACCAGTTATTGCCATGTTTTCTGCTAGGCCAATATCAGTTTGGCGGTCACCAATCACATAAGAGTTTTTATGATCGATGCGTCCAGATTGTAAATACTCTTTAACCATACCTAGGTGTGGTTTACGACAATTACAATTGTCTTCTGGAAAGTGCGGACACAGCAGTGTTGATTCAAATTTAACACCTTGTGAAGCAAATATATCCATCATTTTATTTTGTGGAATATCAAAATCACTTTGTGGGTAGCTTTCAGTTCCTAAGCCGTCTTGATTAGAAACGATCACTAAAATAAAACCGGCATCCTGGAGTGCTAATAAACTTGGAATAACATACGGTTCGAAAACTAATTTTTCTAAGCTATCGACTTGTTTATCACTAATAGGTTCATCGATTAAAGTACCATCACGATCGATGAATAGAAATTTTTGTGTGCTCATTTTGTTTCCCTACAGTGAGTTTAAAGTGGTTAATGTTCTTTTCATTTCATCACTATTGCCAATAGTAATGCGTATACAATTTTCTAAGCGTGGTTTATTGGCAAAGTCGCGCATGATGATGCCATCATCTGCAAATGCTTTGAATACCAGCGCTGAATCTTTAAAGCGTGCTAAGACAAAGTTACCTGTTGTTGGAAAAACTTCAACAACACAATCAAGTTCAAGTAAGGCTTTACTTAATACTTGACGGTTATTATTCAACACAGCAACGCGATCTCGCATTATTTCTAAACCTTGCGCAGATAAAGCTTGCTCAGCAATTTGCGCTACCGGCCCTGATACAGGATAGGGTGCAATAACCTTAGCCATCATTTCAATTACAGATTTTTGTGCAAGTGTAAAACCACAACGAATAGATGCCAAAGCAAATGCTTTAGAAAGCGTTCGCGTGATAACAAAGTTTTCATGTTGGTCAATCAGCTTTGTTAATGTGAATTCAGGGCAAAACTCAATATAAGCTTCATCTGCAACAATTAAGGCTTTACCTTCAGTAGCGGTTAGTAATTTAGCAAGTTTTGCTTTATCTAACATGTTGCCCGTTGGGTTATTAGGCGCGCATAAAAATACGACCTTAATTTTACCCTGTGAGGCTAATACGGCTTCTTCTACAGCTTGGTAATTAACATCAAAGTTATCTTGCAAAGCAACTTCTTTGATACCAACACCACATGTCTCAGCACTAATAGCATACATACCGTAAGTAGGAGGGCAGATTAAAATGCTATCGACTTCTGACTCACAAAAAGTTCTGATTAATATTTCAATACTTTCATCCGCACCACGCGTTGTTAATACTTGATCCTGTTGAAGATTGACATAGGCAGCATAAGCATTAATCATTTGCGGAGGTTGAAATTCTGGATAACGATGAAGGTGTGATGAATCAAGCTGATATTGACTACAGTCAGGTGCTTCATTTGCATTTAACCACACATCCCCACGGCCACCGATACGGCGAGCTGATAGGTAAGGTGTTAATGCTTGGACAGTTTTTCTAGCTAGTGTTTGAATCGTGCTCATCGGTGTTTCCCTAACTAAAGCCTGAATACACTATTCAGGCAATGGTATATCGCTATTATTATACTTATTTTTGTTGGTTTAACTTATCCATACGAATGGTAACGGCACGTTTATGCGCAGTTAATCCTTCAGCAGCTGCTAAACAAGTTACCGCTGGCGCAAGATTACGTAAACCTTGTTGCGTTAACTCTTGAACTGTATAGCGTTTAACAAAATCAGCTAAACTTAGGCTCGAATAGGTTTTGGTGTAACCGTATGTCGGTAATACGTGATTAGTGCCACTTGCGTAATCACCAACGGATTCAGGTGTCCAAGCGCCTAAAAATATAGAACCAGCATTCTTCAGCGCAGGTTGCAATTCGCGTGGTTTATCTGTTTGAACAATTAAATGTTCAGGCGCATAACGGTTAGAAATTTCTACTGCTTGCTGAATATCTTCACAGACGATACTGACACTATTAGCAATGGCTTTTTCAGCAATTTCACGGCGCTCTAATACCGCTAATTGTTTTTCTATCTCTTGTGCCGTTTGCGCAGCGACTGCTTCACTCGGTGTTACTAGGATAGTCTGAGAGTCATGACCATGCTCAGCTTGCGATAGTAAGTCTGAAGCGATAAACGCAGGATCTGCATTTTCATCAGCAATCACTAATACTTCAGAAGGTCCGGCAGGCATATCAATAGCAGCACCAGCAAAATCATTACTCACTTGGCGTTTAGCTTCAGTTACAAATGAATTACCAGGGCCAAATATTTTATCAACAGCTTTAATCGTTTCTGTGCCATAAGCTAAAGCAGCAATCGCTTGCGCACCACCAACTGAATAAATCTCAGTGACACCACAAAGCGAAGCAGCATACAGGATTTCATCAGCTAAAGGCGGTGGCGAACATAATACTAATCGAGAACAACCTGCAATTTGTGCAGGTGCGCCTGTCATAATAACTGTTGATGGGAGTGGGGCACTGCCACCAGGGATATACAAACCAACGGATTCAATTGCTTGTGTATGTAACTCACACACAACACCCGGCATTGTTTCTACACGGATAACATCCATTTCTTGCGCTTTATGAAACTTAACAACTTGCTCATAAGCCACTTTAATTGCACTTTTGATATCACTACCAAGACGGTCAGTTGCTTGCTCAATATCAGATGCTGTTAATGTAAAATTGTCACTTTCAAGCTTGTCAAAACGCTTTGTGTAATCAAGCAGTGCTTGATCGCCATTTTGACGAATATTATCGATGATATCAGTCACCGTAGTCGACAACCCTGCAGAATCTGCCATTGCTGGGCGTGATAACAAGTTAGACTGTTGTTCTGGCGATAATTGTTTCCAATCGACTGTTTGCATTCCCATAGTTTGGGCTACTCCATCATTTTTTCAATAGGTAATACTAGAATTGAGCTTGCACCAAGTGCTTTTAATTGCTCCATCGTTTCCCAGAATAGGTTTTCTTTACTTACTACGTGTAATGCAACGTGATCCGTACTACCTGCTAGCTCCATTACCGTTGGTAAATCAGAACCTGGTAATAAATCTGAAATTGCTTTCAGGTTTGATTTTGGTGCATTCAACATGATGTATTTAGACTCTTTAGCCGTTTGTACACCGTCGATACGGGTTAGAATTCGATCAACAAGTTCTTGTTTTTCGCCTGTTAGTGGTTCATCACGTTGCATTAGTACAGCAGTAGAGCGGTAAATAACTTCTACTTCTTTCAAGCCATTTGCTTCAAGTGTTGCACCTGTTGATACTAAATCACAGATTGCATCAGCTAATCCAGCACGTGGAGCAACTTCAACTGAACCCGTTAGCATACATGAAGTATATGGTACGTTTGCTTCTTCCATAAAACGTTTCAGGATATGTACATAAGTTGTTGCGATACGTAGGTTCGCTAATGACTGAACACCTTGGTAATCAAAATCGTTATCTACTGCGATAGAAAAACGACAATCACCAAATGCTAACTCTTTAACAACTTTATGTGAGGTCGGTTCATTCGCAACTTTACGCATCATGCTTTCTTCTTCAAGCACGTTTTGTCCAATAAAACCAAGGTCAACGACACCATCCATCACTAAACCAGGAATATCGTCATCGCGCACGCGAAGAATATCGATTGGCATGTTTTCGCTGTGTGCAATTAAACGTTGTGTGTTTAAGTTAACTTTAACTCCACAAGCTTTTAATAATTTAACTGTGTCATCACTTAAACGACCTTTCTTTTGTATCGCAATTCTTAAACGTTGTTCTGGCATTTGATTTATTTCCTTACATTCAAAACTAAAAAACCCTCGGGAGTTTTACTTCCGAGGGTTTATATTTGGGTAACCATTGGAAGCACAGTACATCTCTTCCAGAAAATCCTGAAAGATTAAGTTAAATGATGATGGTGTGCTTTCAGAATGATTTTTATCATGGTTTTTAAAACTCTTTAAATTAATTGTCACTAAGACTATCAACCTCAGCGTTAAAAGTGAAACATTATTTATAAATTTATAAGAGCTAAATAGCATAAACAATAACTAATTTACATTAATAATATTAATCAGTTGGATTAATAGTGGTTTGTGCATCTTGTTGCTCTGCCATTTTTGCTCTTTCAGCTTTTGAAACGTATTTCGGTTTACTGTCTGGGGCTAATTTAGCATTGATTTTTTTCATACGTTTTTTCAATATGCTGTTAATTTTCTTTTTACGATTCATTTTAACCCCTTTAATAATTGGCTGTATTGTAAAGATTCTACTTGTAAATTCAAATATGATTTTGATTTTAGTGGCCATTTTATTCTCAGTATTGATAGATAACGGCTAATAATGAGGTAAAAATAACTGCAGTAATCACTCAAAGTGTTTGTACGACCAAGTTACTACTATGCCAATCTAAGTAAAAATAGGATCTAATTGATTTGTCTATTACGATTAAAGTGACTCAAGATGGAGCATATAAAAAAATCGATTTTAAACTACTTGCCCGTAAGCAAATTTCATTACAAATGAAAATGCGTTTGATGGCGTTAGCACATTTTCAAAACGGCCATTCACGAACCCAAACTGCTCAGTTAGACCTAGCGTAAATAAGTGGGTGAGTAACTATCTAAGCGGAGTAGTATTGACGTTTACTTCGGGGCGGTGACTTTAGTCTCCCTGCTTGCATCAAAATAAAAAACCAAAACAAAATTCCATAGAGAAAAATGACAAAAAGTAACTAGTGAAGTCATTCTTTTATTCATAACCCTTTCGAGGTGGCTAAAAAAGGAGCCGCAGAGCTTCTCCGCGCATAATACTAAGTTGATGCTTAATTCGCCCACCGCCCCAAAGTCAGAGCAAGGTTTCTGTAAGTGAGTATACTTAGCGTAAATAAATGGGTGAGTAGCTATCTAAGCGAAGATCTCGAAGGTGCAAAATATGTGTTTTAGGGATTGATTGAAACTGATCAATTAATTTTACTGGTTGGTATTATTTATGTTTTCTTTGCTGATAATTAGATAAACCGTTAGGGATGCGTTCAGGAAACTGTTTTCTATCCTTTATAAGATGTCGAATCGTTAGAATAGGGTGTTTAAAAATCATTCTCGGGCCTGCATAACGCATAATAGTTTGTGCCTGCTGTTTATAATACGGTTTATAGCAGTGAATTGGGCAGTGTTTACAAGCAGGTTTATCTTGACCGTAAACGCATCTATCAAGTTTTTGCTGCGCGTGGCTAATAAAGTCTGTACAACTATTACACAGGGCCTGACCATGATGCGCTAAACAATATATTTCGGTCATTTTTTCAATGGTTTGTAATTCAATAGCTAAATTGCCAGATAATATACATTGCTTAGTCTTATGATTCATAACAACCTTGTTTGCTCTGTGGCAATATCAATAAAATAACGTATTATAGTTTCATTTTTTTCTAGTAGAGTTTTTTGCCTTGATAGCTTCTTTTTTCTCACCAACGGGTGCGCTTGCTAACATTTTACCTCATTTTAGAGCACGCGATGCACAAATTGAAATGGCAACTGCTATTGATCTCGCAATAAAAGAAAAATCTTCGTTAGTGGTAGAAGCTGAAACCGGCACAGGTAAAACCTTTGCATACTTAGCGCCCTCCTTATTAAATCTAGATAAAAGTGCTGGTCAAAAACTGATTATTTCAACCGGTAGTAAAGCCTTACAAGAGCAACTTTACCTTAAAGATTTGCCTTTGCTTTTAAAAGCAACTAACTTCACTGGGCATAGCACACTGTTAAAAGGGCGAACTAATTATTTGTGCAGTGAGCGGTTAAATCGTTTTATGTTAGAAACACGATTTAAACAACCTAATATGCACAGTGAACTTGTTGCTATTAAAGATTGGTCTCTTAGTACTAATACCGGTGATATTGCGGAGGTCGATAACCTACCAGAAGATGCCATGATCATTCCTTCAATTACCAGTACTAATGATAATTGCTTAGGGCGAGAGTGCCCAAGTTATGACGGCTGCTTCATTGTTAAAGCTCGTAATAAAGCAATGGAAGCCGATGTGATTGTGATTAATCATCATCTATTTTTTG
The DNA here is from genome assembly GCF_038155185.1 of Psychromonas aquatilis. Lineage (NCBI taxonomy): Bacteria > Pseudomonadati > Pseudomonadota > Gammaproteobacteria > Alteromonadales > Psychromonadaceae > Psychromonas > Psychromonas aquatilis. The sequence continues at coordinate 17,578 of NZ_JBAKAZ010000032.1, read as the reverse complement.
CAGATTTGGCGGTTAAAGAAACGGGTTTTGGTAAATTGATACCTGATGCGGATACTTATATCTTTGATGAAGCACACCAATTACCTGATATCGCCAGTCAATATTTCGGTGAGCTCTTATCTAGTAAGCAACTGACTGAATTAGCTAAAGAGATAGACTTTGTATATCGAACGGAATTAAAAGAAGCTAAGCAAATGGCTAAAGCGGCAGAACAACTAAGAGCTGCTTCTTTGGACTTTAGGTTGGCATTTGCAATGGAAAAAGGCAGTGGCAGTTGGCGAGAAAGGTCTAAAGACCGGGCTATGCAATTGCATATTACACGACTTAGACAAGTGATGAACTTCTTAAAGCAAGTGATCACTGAGCGCTTAGGGAAAAGTGAAGTCCTTGATCATTGTTTTGAAAAAATAACCCAATACAGTTTATTATTTGAAAGATTAACAAGCGCACAAGAAAGTGGCTTTAGTTACTGGTATGACTGCACAAAGCAACATTTTTCACTCAATATAACCCCTTTAAGTGTGGCAACGCGTTTTCAAAATGAATGTGATAAGAAAAAAGCTGCGTGGGTTTTTACTTCTGCCACCTTATCTGTAAAAGGTGAATTTAAACACTTTACTCATTTATTAGGGCTTAACCAAGCCACTTGTTTACAATTATCTAGTCCCTTTAATTATGCAGCGCAGAGTTTGTTTGTTGTACCACGCTTATTACCTGAGCCGGGCACACCAGGTTTGGCTAAAGCCTTAGTGAATAGATTAGCACCAGTGATTCAAGCCAGTAAAGGGCGTTGTTTTTTCCTTTGTACCAGTCACTCGATGATGAACCAGCTTGCCGAAGGGTTTAGAGAAGCATTAACTTTACCGGTTTTATTACAAGGTGAAAAAAGTAAACAAACTTTACTAGACGAATTTATAAAGCATGGTAACTCTTTATTAGTGGCGACTGGTAGTTTTTGGGAGGGGGTTGATGTCCGAGGGCAAACCTTATCATGTGTGATCATTGATAAAATACCGTTCACTTCACCAGAAGAGCCATTGCTAAAAGCAAGAATGGAAGATGCTGAGTTAAAAGGCGGGGATCCTTTCTTTGATGTGCAATTGCCACAAGCGGTTATCACCTTAAAACAAGGTGTAGGGCGTTTGATTCGTGCAGAGCAAGACAAAGGTGTGCTTATAATTTGTGATACACGATTAGTCAGTCGTAAATATGGCAATCTCTTTCTGAATAGTTTACCTTGCATGCCCAGAACCAGAGATTTAGATAAAGCCATTAACTTTTTGTCTCTAATAGAATAAAAAACAGAATAAATAACTTTTACTACCATTTTCATATAGGCACACATATGTCATCTACGTTAAATATTTTATGCATCGATTCTTCAACGGAAGCTTGTTCTGTTGCACTGATAACTAAGCAACAAAATATACACCACCGATTCATGCTAGCGCCAAGAGAGCATACTCAAAAAATCTTACCGACTGTAGACGATGTCGTTAAAGAAGCTGGTTTAACATTATCAGACCTCGATTATATTGCTTATGGTCGTGGACCAGGCAGCTTTACAGGCGTGCGTATTGGAATCAGTATTGCTCAAGGTCTTGCTTTTGGTTTAGATCTTAAGATGGTTGGCGTCTCTACATTACAAGCAATGGCACAACAAGCTTTACAAGAAAACCCAACCTGTGAAAGTGTTTATGCGGCAATAGATGCACGTATGGGGGAAATCTACTTTGCACACTATATTAATGTTGATGGGCAAATGAGCCTACAAGGTATCGAAGTTGTTATTAAACCTGAGTTGCTTATTGAGCAACAACAAACAATCTTCGAAAACAGCATTCTAGTTGGCACTGGTTGGCAAGCCTATCCTGAGTTATTAGCACACTTTTCAGGTACATCTGTTTTATCTGAGATTTTGTATCCAAACTCATCTTTTATGCTTTCTGCCGCTGCACAATTTATTAGTCAAGGTGAAGCTGTCGAGCCTGAATTAGCGACCCCAGTCTACCTTCGTGATACTGTGACTTGGAAAAAGCTGCCAGGCAGAGAATAATAAATTTTATTTATATGAACAATCAGTACAATAAGCAACAAATAAAACTATATATACGCAAAACCTAGAAAGGTTATGCCTTAGTGCTTGTGTTTATTGTGCTAATGACTAGGAAAGTTATGTCACGTACTCTTATTTCGTTATTGGTTCTTGGTTGTAGTTATCTAGGCACATTAAACACTGTTGCTGCACAACCCTATGATATTCAATTAACAAAAAGTCAAACGGCTACTTTAGCAAGCTTAATTTGGAAAAATGAAGGCGCTGGTAAGAAGCAATTTCTCACTGTTTGGAATAAAAATGAAGCTTTTCCTTCAATGGGTATAGGCCATTTCATATGGTATCCAACAGAAGATAAAGGGCCTTACATAGAGCAGTTTCCTACCATGATTGCTTTTTTAAGTGAAAATGGAGTTCAAATTCCATCATGGTTACAAAATGCGAAAACGGCGCCTTGGAAAAGCCGAGAAGCATTTTATCAACAATTTGATCAAGCCGAATTAACTGAATTAAGAGACCTATTAGCAAAAACAACTAGTCTGCAAGCGGAATTTATCACCCAACGCCTTGAAAAAGGGATCCCGGCTATTTTAGAAGCTAGTAATGAAGAACAACAAGTGATTATTAAGCGTAATTTAGACACCTTGATTACAACGCCTGAAGGTATATTTGTTTTGTTAGATTATATCAATTTTAAAGGCGAGGGGGTCTCTGCTAAAGAACAGTATCAGGGCTACGGTTGGGGCTTGAAGCAAGTTTTATTAGCGATGCCAGAAAAAACGTCGAATAGTCTATTAAGTTTTGCGTTAGCAGCCGATGAAATTCTGACCCGCCGTGTGAAAAATGCCCCTAAAAATGAATTAAATTGGTTAAAAGGTTGGCGTGTTCGAATACATAAGTATCCAAATCTTGATATTAAATAAAGGTAATTGAATACAAATGGGCATAGCTTTTATGCTCATTACTCTGATTATTTTTTTCTTAAACGATGACTTTAATTGATCTAAGACTAAGTAATTGTTGATTTTTATTAGTTTTTGAGTTTTTTGAGTATTGATTTTTCCACTTTTTATATACAATATAAAAAATTTTGCAATAACCCCATAAATAAAAAGGTTCACATATGTTATATCGAATTATGCGTAGTTTCTTGTTCTCTTTAAACCCAGAAAAAGCGCACGATCTATCAATAAAACAGCTTAAAATGACACATGGTACTGTTTTGGATCTTTTGTATCGTCAAAAAGTACAGCAGCGCCCAGTACAAGTAATGGGACTAACCTTTCCTAATTCACTTGGTCTAGCCGCTGGTTTAGATAAAAATGCAGAGTGTATTGATGCTTTTGGTGCTATGGGGTTCGGTCATATTGAAGTAGGTACTGTTACACCTGTCGCACAACCTGGTAATCCATCACCACGCATTTTCAGAGTATTAGAAGGCGAAGGCATTATTAACCGAATGGGTTTTAACAATGAAGGGGTGGAAAACCTTATTGAAAATGTAAGAAACAGTAATTTTAAAGGTGTTATTGGTATTAATATTGGTAAAAATATCCACACACCTGTAGAACAAGGCAAAGATGATTATATTACTTGTATGGATAAAGTGTACCCGCATGCAGGTTACATCGCAGTTAATATTTCATCGCCTAACACGCCTGGATTACGTTCATTGCAATACGGTGAAGCATTAGACGACTTACTATCTTCTTTAAAAGAACGCCAATCTGCATTAGCTAAAAAGCACGATAAATATGTGCCATTAGCATTGAAAGTCGCACCAGATTTAAGTGATGAAGAAATTAAGTCTATTGCAAAATCATTATTGAAATACAAGATAGATGGGCTTATTGCTGCTAATACAACATTGGACCGTGAAATGGTTAAAGGCATGTCCCACGCGTCAGAAGCAGGTGGGTTAAGTGGCCGTCCAGTACAAAGTAAAAGCACTGTGGTTATTGCTAAGTTTGCAGCACAACTTAATGGAGAAATTCCAATCATAGGGGTAGGTGGTATCGATAGTGTTGTTGCTGCTAAAGAAAAAATAGAAGCTGGTGCGAGCTTGGTACAAATCTATTCAGGCTTTATTTACCAAGGCCCACCTTTAGTTAAAGAGATTGTTAATCATATTTAATACGAATATTAGTAAGGAGTGTTTAATGGAGTTTACACCGAAAGCTGATTGGCAATGGGTATATAATCATGATTTAGGCAAACTATCTGTCGTAACGCGTGATGACTCCTTTGCCATTGTTTATGCATCAAACATGTTACGTCTTACTGAAAGTCAAAGCTTATCTTTTACCGTTGATGATGTGACACGCTACATTACATTATTCGAAAGTGAATCTTTGGGTCATTTTGAAGAGTCACTTCGTTGTAAGATAATTTTGCATTTATTAGCGATTGATGTTTTTCATAAGCCTATTATGCCTAAGAGCTGGTTATTCCAAGAATCGCCAGTGCAGCAAATGCAATTTGCTAATGCAGAACTCGCGGTATTAACAACCACAGAGGGGCAATCAGCTAAATATATGGTGTTAGAGCAACAGGATAATTTCTGTTTATGTATGTTATTTGACGAAGAGCATGCTTTTCCTAATAATAAAAGCTTTAAACAGTTCCAATTAATCAAAGTAACAATAGATAAATTAACTCCTTGTTTAGAGTCGAAACCGCATGAGTGGATTTCGTTTCAAAATGCAGGCTAATCATTGCTTATTTAAAATTTGATATAAAAAAACCGCTATTAAAGCGGTTTTTTATTAACATCGAAAGTTTAAATATTAACCTTCGCGTTTAGTTACTTCTAATAAGTGGTAACCAAATTGTGTTTTTACTGGGCCTTGAACTTCACCAACAGGTGCACTGAATACAACTTTATCAAATTCAGGAACCATCATACCAGGACCAAATTCACCTAAATCACCACCTTGTGCACCAGATGGGCAAGAAGAGTGTTGTTTAGCTGCAGATGCGAAATCACCACCTGCTTGAATTTCATTTTTTAGTTCGATACATTTTTCTTCAGAGCTTACTAAGATATGACGAGCTTGTGCTAATGCCATGTTTACATTCCTTAAATAATAAAAAGTGCGTCGATTGTAACGGGTGTTTGATCAGGGTGCAAATGCGCATAGATAGGTTTATAAATATTTCTTGCATAATCAACTAAAAGTCATATTCTTGATTCATATTAATTTCAATTTTTGAGGTAATGATGAAACGTATTGGATTATTTTTATTAACCAACTTGGCGGTAATATTGGTACTAAGTGTTGTATTGAGTATTGTTTTTTCAGCAACCGGCACAAATTCTAGGAGTATCGGAGGCTTATTGATTTTGGCTACTGTATTTGGATTTGGTGGCTCCTTTATATCGTTAGCGATGTCTAAATGGTTAGCAAAAAGAAGTACTGGTGCCGTTGTTATTACACATCCACAAAATGCAACGGAGCAATGGCTAGTTGATACGGTTGCTCAACAAGCTAAACAAGCCAATATTAAAACGCCAGAGGTAGCAATCTACCAAGCCAATGACATCAATGCCTTTGCAACAGGGATGAAAAAAAATGATGCGTTGGTTGCGGTAAGCAGTGGTTTATTAAATCACATGACCCGAGATGAAGCAGAAGCTGTATTAGCACATGAAATTAGCCATGTTGCAAACGGTGATATGGTGACACTAACCTTAATCCAAGGTGTGGTGAATACTTTTGTTATTTTCCTTGCTCGAGTTATTGGTGGGTTTATCGATAATGCAATGCGTAATGGTAATGGCAATAATTCAGGGCGCAGTTTTTCATATTATATCATCGTCTTTGTATTAGAAATGCTGTTTGGTGTGTTAGCGAGTTTGATCGTGATGTACTATTCTCGACAAAGAGAGTTTAGTGCTGATTATGGTTCGGCTTCTTTAGTAGGTAAAGCTAAAATGATTGCTGCTTTGAGAAGATTGCAAGCAGGTGCAGATCCTCAGCTTGAAGGGAGTTTAATGGCTTTTGGGATAAAAGGTAAAAAGAAAAATAACTTGTTTATGTCTCATCCACCCTTAGAAGAACGTATTAAAGCATTGGAAAATAGTCAAATTTTATAAAAATAATGACTGGTTTTTGCCTACTTAGTTCAAAAAAACAGCATGCATAACTCCCCATGCTGTTTTTTTATTTGTTTACCTGTAAAATTAACTATCTTTTAACATCTGTTATTTTTTGAAAATGAACCTAATATGATTAATCTGATCAAATGGCTTGCGATATCTTGTGTCGTAGCAAGCGTTGTTAGTTGTAAGCCATATGAAAAGCCTATTAATATTGGTGCAGCCCCATGGCCGACTTTTGAGTTTGCTTTTTTAGCCAAACAATTAGGCTACTTTGATGAGCAGCAATTTACTTTATTAGAACTCACTTCCTCAACCAGTGTTATCCAAGCCTTCCAAACCGGTAAGTTAGACATCGCCTTTTTATCTTTAGATGAAGTACTCACTTTAGTTGCATTAGGAATCGACCTTAAAATCGTATCAGTGATTGATAGCTCTAAAGGTGGTGATGCATTACTTTCAAAACAAAAAATTAATCACTTATCAGAACTTAAATTTAAAACGATTGGTTATGAAAACAAATCAGCCGGTGCTTTATTATTGGATGAGGCATTTACCCTATCATCATTAAATAACCAAACAGTAGAGCTACTTGAAGTTAAGCAAAACGAAGCTAAGCATGCTTATTTGAGTGGTAAAGTTGATGCCTTAATCGTCAAAGAGCCGATTAAACAGGAGCTATTAGCCCTCGGTGCGCATGAAATTATTAACTCAACTATATTAAGAGATCCTATCGTTAATGTGTTAATCGTTAGCGGTAAAACATTTAACGAGCGTGAAGATGATGTTGTCAATTTTGTAAGACAATATTATAGAGCGCATCTTTTTTATCAAAAGAACAAAGAAGAGGCACGAGCAACCATTGCTGTTCGCTTACAGCTTTATCCTCATCTTTTTGAAAATGCCTTAACGAATACCCAATTCATTACCGCTAAAAATTCGTTAATGCGTTTGTCAGGCCAACCATCTAATCTTGAGTATTTAGCGAGTAAACTAAGTAGGTTTATGATAGAAAAGAGGATGCTAAGCCAAATACAAACCGATTTCGATACTTTAATTTCACCACGTATTTTAGAACGGGCTATATATGAATAAACTGCGAGGGCTTTCTTTAAATATCATTATTCCTATCATTGTATCTATTATATTCATTTTATTTCAAAGCGTAGTCCTTTATTTTGAATATATTCAGTCTCAAAAAACTCTCTATACTCAGTCAGAACAACATGTAAAAGGCATTGCAGGACAATTACAAACAAGTTTGTCTAATGCTTTAATGCGTTTAGAGAAATCACAAGCACAAGCAGATATTTCTACTGCCGCATTAGATGAAAATATAAAAACCATTGCGATTATCGATGAAAATCAACAAATAGTACTGAGCAACAATTTTCGTGAACGCTTTATGTTTGCTAAGTTGCAATTAGCTCAGTATGACGGTCAATATTTATCTCAAGTGATAAATGGCAACAAAATGCTGGTGATGTATCAACAGAATATTCAAGAATTAGTTGTTTATGCACCATTACAAATGATTTCTAAAGGGAATAGTCTTAATCGTAAATATAATGGTGTTATTTTTATTCGCTACTCTTTGGCGAATGCTTATCGTGTATTGAGCCAAGAAACACAAATGCGACTTGTTAAGTCATCTATTATTCTGCTGATCAGCATTTTATTACTTGCTTTTATCAATTATAAACTGATTATTTCTCCACTTAACAAGGTCGTAGGATCGCTTAAAGAATCAGACACAAATGGAAAAGTAAGCTTAAATGGTTTAGGTGAAGTAGGTAAATTGCAATGTCATTTAAATGAAATATTTGACGCTATGAATATCAATATGGATAAACTGGCCGCCGATGAAGAGCGTTGGGTTTATGCCATTAATGGTTCTCAAAATGGTGTATGGGACTGGGATATCACCAACGATAAGATCTTTTATTCAAACCGTTGGAAAGAGATTTTAGGTTTCGATCAAGATTATCAGTTCGATAATGATGTTATGGAATGGGAAAGCAGAATTCACCCCGATGATGTTTATGAGTTACATCAAGAATTAGCGGCGCATTTTAACGGTCGTAAACCTTATTTTGAAAGCGTACAACGTATTCTTGCTTTTAATGGAGAGTACAAATGGATCCTGAGTCGAGGCCAAGCTATTTCATGGGATAAAAATGGTAATCCTTTACGTATGGTGGGTACTATTATTGATTTAACTTCTTATAAGAATATGAATCATAAAATTCAGTACTTAGATACTTTGCATAAAATAACTAATTTACCCAACAGACAACAGCTTATTTCTCGTATCAAAAAAGAAAGGGCGCGTATTCATAACGCTGAAATGTATGGCTCGGTTATCTTCATGTCTAGTTGTCAGTTTCATATTGTTAATGAGTTAGAAGGGCATAGTGAAGGCGATAAACTATTAGCCGCAATCGCTGAAAGACTTACAAAACATAAATCTATTGCTGATTTTATTGCGCATATTCAAGGTTGTGAATTTGCCATCGTTCTACCAGACTTAAGTATCAATAAGTCTTATGCTAAACATGCTACCAAACAATATATCGATGAGTTACAAAAGCTCCTCACACAACCTTTTAAAATTCAAAATAATGAGACGATTCTCCCTTTTTGTTTCGGGGTAACTTTATTTCACCTTGAAGATACAACACCAGAGGATATATTACGTCAATCAGCAATTGCTATGAAAACGGCTCAGGAAAGCCAAGTAAATTGTGTTACCTTCTTTACTACAACTTTAGAAGAAAAAATTCATAAAGAACATTTTTTACAAAATGATATTCGTAAGGCATTGGAAAATAGAGAGTTTAAATTATTCTTCCAAGCTCGCGTTGACTCAGACGGCAAATTAGTTGCTGCAGAAGCGTTATCTCGCTGGTATAGAGGTGACTTAGGTTGGAGTAATCCTTCAGATTTTATTCCAGTCGCAGAATCAACAGACTTAATTATTCCGTTAGGTAATTGGGTTATACGTGAAGCATTCGATGAATTAGCTAGGTGGGTTAATCAGGGACTGCCGTATTCTTTTAAGCATTTATCAATCAATATTAGTCCAAAACAACTAATGGATATAAACTTTATTCCCAATATCAAGCAACAATTGAGCGAAACCGGTATTGACGCTAAATTAATAGAGCTTGAAATAACAGAAAGTGTGGTTCTTAAAGATATTGAGTTGAGCATTAACAAGCTCGTAATATTACGTGGCATGGGTTTCAGTATTGCTATCGATGATTTTGGTACAGGGTATTCTTCTTTCTCTTATTTAAGTAAACTGCCTGTAAACGTATTAAAGATTGATCAATTTTTTATTAAAGATGTATTAGAAGAAAAGAATCAAAAAATTATTGTGACTTCCATTATTGATATGGCGCACTCCTTAGAGTTAACCGTGGTCGCAGAAGGTATAGAAACAGAACAACAATTTAAATTTTTAACAGAGAAAGGTTGTCAACAATTCCAAGGGTTTTATATTGGAGAACCAATAACGGCTGAGAGTTTTCGTACTAGCCAGTTTTTAACACAGTCAAATAGATATTAAATGAAAAAAATTTACCCATTTTACTTATTAAGTTGTTTGTCATTCAACCTTTATGCAGATATAAGTTATGAAGTTGAAGGTACTGAGAATGAACAAGCTATTGCGAATATAAATGTTTTTTTACAGTCTCTGTCTGAACCAGACGATGCTGATAATCAATCTTTTATTAATGAAGTTATCGTCACAAGCCAGCAAAGTTTAATTGCACTAGGTTACTATCAATCTGAAATATATGGAACAGTTAGTGGAGAAATAGATGATCAAGTCGTTACGTTAGATGTGAATTTAGGACCGCAAACAACCTTAAAAACAGTTGATGTACAATTAACTGGCGATGCAGTCAATGATAGAAATTACAAACGCTTTTTAGATAATTTTCCAATGCAGGAAGGTGATCCGTTGGATCATGGTGTTTATGAATCGACTAAATCACAATTTAAAAGTTTAGCGCAACGCTATGGTTATTTTGACTCTAAATTTTTAAAGTCTTCAGTAGAAGTACAACAAAAGCAAAATACAGCTTCTGTGTATCTATGGTTTGATAGTGGTGTGCGTTATAACTTTGGACAGTTAATTTTTGACGAACAAACCCCTGCTGAAAAATTCATAAGATCCTTAAAAAACTTCGAAGAAAATGAACCTTTTGATACCAGCGTGCTTAATGAATTTAACCAAGATTTAAATCAAACCGGTTACTTCAAAAGCATCACAATCTTACCGAATATTGATGAGCAAGTAGATAATAATATTCCTCTACATGTGTATACCTTTATGCGACCAGAAGATTCATTCAATGCAGGTTTTGGATATAGTACGGATGAAGGGTTACGTGGTAAATTTCGCTGGTCTAGACCTTGGATAAATCAATACGGTCATTCGATAGAAGCAAACATTACCGGTTCAGTACCTAAACAAGAAGCGACCTTAACCTATAAAATTCCATTAGAAGATCCCCTCTATAACTACTTTTCTATTCAAGCTGGTTATAAAATGTTGGATCAAAATGATACTGACACTAAACAGTATGTGGTTGGTTTTAATAAACATAAACGTTTAGATAATGATTGGTTACGCACCTTATATATTCGTTACGATAATGAATCTGGGGTGCAAGGACAGCAAACTTTCTCCACAGCATTGATATTACCAGGTATTAGTTTTAGTCGAACTCGTAGTCGTGGTGGTATTAATATTGACTGGGGTGATAAACAGCTTTTCTATTTTGAGTTTGCAGAAGACAGTATGTTATCTACTGATGATGTGATTAAAGTTTACGGTCAAACAAAATGGATTAGAACTTATAGTGGCCATCAATTTGTCGTTTCCGCTGAAGCAGGGGGCATCTTTGCAGACTCAATTTATAATGTTCCTTCTTCGATGCGTTTCTTTACTGGTGGTGACCAAAGTATACGTGGCTTTGGTTTCGAGGAAATAGCACCAAGAGACTCTCAAGATTATTTAGTGGGAGGTAAATACCTTGCAACCGCAAGTTTCGAATATCGTTTTCCAATTGCAGAGAGTTGGAAATTTGCAGTCTTCTCAGATGCGGGAACTGCAACTGATAAATTCAACTCTGATGAGTTATCAATGAGTGCTGGAGCCGGTGTTGTATGGGCTTCCCCTGTTGGGCCTATTCGTTTTTATGTTGCCAAACCGCTTACTGATACCGATGACGCATATAAAATACATTTTATGATTGGGCCTGAATTATGAAGAAGTGGTTACATTATTCTGCTAAAACACTTAAATATTGTTTGTTTTTTACACTTTTTGTATTGGTACTTTTGGTTTGGTTAATCAATACTAATATAGGTAACTCGCTGGTATTTAAAACCCTGCATAAGATTGAACCCAATTTAAATATTACTCTAACAGAAGGGAGTTTACTATATGCTCCCTCTTTTGAGCAGATTCGCTGGCAGCAAGATGAAATGTTAGTTGAACTAAATAATGTTAGCTATGATTTTGATTGGAATTGTTTACTAAAAGAGTTTTGTGTCAATACGTTAAAAGTGGACAGTGCAACAATTAATATTCCGGAAAGTGAAGAAGCTGAAGTTGAAGAAGAAACTGATAGTGACCAACCTTTTGTTTTAACTTTTCCACTTCCAATTCACATTAAAGCATTGGACATAAAAGATACGAATGTAAAAGTTGCTGGCTTAGAGATTGATTTAAAAAGCTTATTTTTGAAATTCGATGGCATTGACAATGATATCACTGTCGATACCGCTATTGATGGGTTAACAGTTACATTACCAGATGCAGAAGAAGGTTCTGAAGTAGCTGCAACGAGTAATAGTTCAACAAAAATACCCGAAGAACTCCCTGCGATTTTAACTGACGGTGCTCTACCTGAAGTAGTTTTACCTTTCAACCTGACTGCTAAAAGTATTAAGCTTAGTAACTTTAACTTAATACAGGATGAAAAAGCACTTACTACTATCAACCAATTAGAGACTGATTTTACTTATTTTGGCTCAGCGATTGATATTCAACAATTTGTATTAGATGTACCAGAAGCGAATGTTGATCTTGATGGAAAAATAGATCTTAGTAAACGCTATGCAATGGATTTAAATGCCAATATTGAAGTAAAAGATGTTAAACAATTAACGCCTGCATCTATGTTAAAAGGACAGAAAATACAGCTGTCTAGTAAAGGTGATTTAGGGCAATTAGAAACAAACATCGAATTATCTAACTTAATTAATGCATCACTTACTAATAAGGTCGACCTTTACAGTAAAAATTTACCTCATAAGCTTAACGTTTCATGGCAAGAATTTAACTGGCCTTTAAAAGGAACACCAGAAATAACGATTAAGAATGGTTTAGTATCAAGTAATGGTGATTTAAGTAATTATCAGCTGCTTGTAAAATCAGATTATGCATTGCCTGATTTACCTAATGGTGAAATCGACTTATCCGGACAAGGAAACTTAACCTCTCTAGACCTAAAACAACTTATTGTCAAAACATTAGAGGGCGATATAACTTTAAAAGGTAATTTAGGCTGGGCTAACAATATTAAATGGTTAGGTGATTTGTCTATTAATGGCCTTAATTTTCAAGAGTTAAGTGAAGAATATCCAGCAGAGTTAAGCGGACATATTGAACAATCAGTCAGCATTCCTTTAAATGATAACAATCAACCAGCTTGGGCATTTGAATTACCGACGATAGATTTAAATGGTTCGTTCTTAACTCGACCTCTTTCTATTACAGGGAAGGTCAAAGGTGATGAAAAGAATGGATTAAATATAGACAACTTAAATATTCTCAATGGACAGAATACTATAAAAGCTAATGGTAAAGTCGCAGATAAAAGTGATTTGATATTAGACTTAGACATTCAAGATTTAAGTAAGATTGTCGTAAACAGCATGGGTAGCATTAAAGGGAAAGTGCTTGTTGAAGGTAGTCTCGAAAAACTTGAAATCACTTCTGAGCTAAACGCTACTGAACTGCAGTACCTCAATGATAAGGTAGAGTCACTTAATGTTAATGGCAAAACAATATTAGGGGATTTGCCGGTTGCCACACTCAATGTCGCAGCAACAAATTTACGAGTTTCAGATCAAAAAATAGATGATGTGACTGTCGTTGTCGCACCGAAAAATATCTCTAAAAGCTCTGTGCAGCATGATATTGACTTAGCTGTAAATAGTAAAATGGGAAGCAGTGAATTAGAAGTTGAATTTACTCAAGCGCTTAAAAGTTGGGAGGCTGCATTAAATAACGGTTTAATTAAAGTTGATGATAATATTTTAAGATTAGCCGAACCTTTTACAGTATCAATGCAAGGGGAATCAGTTAATTTGACAGAGCATTGTTGGTTAATAACCAATACAACTAATGCTAAAAACGGTGATCTTTGTGTCAAAAAACTGAATGCAAGTGAACAAAATGGCGATATCGAACTGAGTATTGATAATTTTGTCCTTAATGCATTGAAACCTTTTTTCCCTCCTGAACTATCTTTAGAAGGGGCTTTGCAAGCTGATATTGATATGCAGTGGAAAAATGCTAACAAGCCAGATATTAATGTGATTATTGATGGTAAGTCGATAGCAATGAACATTTTGGCTGAAGGTGCTGAGCAAGAATCAATACGTTATCCTGTAGAAACTTTGCATGTTGAATTAAAAGCAGATCAAAAAAGAGCTAATTTTTCATTAAAAGCATTTTCAGAAGGGATTATTGATGCCGATATTGATGGTTATATCAATCCATATCAAGAACAACCAAGCATCACCTCTAACGTAAAATTAATTATTCCTGAGTTTGCTAACTTTTCAATGTTAATACCTGATGTTGAACAATTATCTGGTAATCTGCAAACTGATTTATCGATCAGCGGTTTAATTGATAAGCCGGTAATTGATGGACAGGTATTAATTGCCGATGCTTATGTTAGATCTCCTAGCTCGCCAGTCAAAATATCTGAACTGAATACTCATCTTGATATTAATAAGAATAAGGCGACAATAAAAGGTTATTTCTTTACCAACAAAAGGGAACGAGTTAAAAGAGAAAGATCGATACTTGGTCGAATTGTAAAACTAAAAAATACAGCAATTAGCACTGTCAATATTGCAGAGCATATCGCTAATATAAATGAACCACCAAAATCGACAGCACAAGAAAATGGGCGAGTAGATATTACAGGTGGTTTAGATTGGTCAGATAAATTTACTGCCGATGTAAATTTAAAAGCAGAACAGATGAAGATCGATGATTACACGACAATGGAAATATACCTAACGCCAGATATTGATATTTTATTTAATGATGTATTAAGTATTGTAGGTACCGTTGAAGTTGATCGCGGAAACATCACTATTAAAGAATTAGCACCAGGTGCCGTTACTGTATCGAATGATATTGTCGTCGTAGATTCAGAGGAGATTACAGATACTGATAACCTACCTATTAATATTGATCTGAAAGTAGGATTAGGTGAAGCGTTACGATTAAAAGCAATTGGCTTAGACACTTATGTACTCGGTAATTTATTGGTACGTCAGACTCCTGTAAAAGATCTCACCGTGAATGGCGAGTTAAGTTTTTCCGAAGGAAAATATCAAGCGTTAGGGCAAGATTTAGTACTACAAAATAGTCGTGTTATTTTTCAAGGTGAGCCAGGTGCTCCCTATCTTAATATTGAAGCAATACGAGATACGACTAGTGTAGAAGATAATGTAACTGCCGGCGTTCGGGTAACCGGAACACCTGATGAATTAAAATTAGTTATATTTTCTGATCCATCAATGTCTCAGCAAAATGCCTTATCTTATATAACAACAGGTCAATCAATTGAGTCAAGTGATGGTAGTAATGGACAATTGGCTTCACTATTAATCAGTTTAAGTGCGGGTCAAACTGATGGCATGTTAAATAATATCGGAGATAAATTAGGCATTGAAGATTTATCTTTGGATTCGAGCGGGCAGGGGGATGAGCAATCCGTTGGTCTTAAAGGTACTATCGCACCAGGTGTTGAAGTCAGTTATGGCGTAGGTGTATTTGATTCCTTTACTATTTTTGCTATTCGTTATGAATTATTTAAACGTTTTTATGTAGAAGCATCAAGTGGATTATATCAAGCTGTTGATGCTTATTATGAATGGGACTGGGATTAAATAATTTCAAATATAAATGTGCCTTTATTTATTATTAAAGGCACATTATTTCTTTATCTAACTTTCTTATATTTTTGTTTTATTAATCAACTCTTATTTTTATCTTAACAAACACGTATCTTATAAAATGATAGGGTACTTAGTCGTTATTCATTTTTAATTCTACTTTGATTATTTTTTATATCTGACCTACCTTTTACTTATGTCTGATAAAAATTGATCACAATAATGTGCTTTAAAGTGGAGATAGATATGAAAAATAAATTAATAATAATAGGTTTATTTAGCATACTATCAGCTTCTATTAGTGCCGGTGAACAATGTGGTTTTTCATATTGGATGGAAAATCAAGGTATTACATTTCAAAAACATACTAATAATGCCGCTTATGTTTTTGCTACCTCACATATTAAAATTTCTGTATCGGGCTCTCAACGTGCATATCATCCTGATGAAATTGGTATTGATTGTTTAAACAAAACAAACACTAAAGGTTTAGATTGTCCAATTAATATCGGTTATCCAAATTCTGATCATTGGTCAGAGCGTTTGGTTATCGATCCAATCAACTCAACACGAGCTTATCAGCAAACCTCAGGTAAATATAAAGGCTTCTTCATTTCAAAAACTAAATTAGAAAACAAGCAAGTAACTGATATTAACGATCCAAGTAAATATGTTGATGCTACAAAAATGCCTTTTATTAAATTACCATCTAATTTAATTTCAAATGAAGCATTTGGCCAAATTGGTGACTTAGGTATTAGCATGAATACATTTACTGGCCTTGTTTCAGGGTTTGTTATTGCAGATACAACATTACCTAAAAGTAGATTAGGAGATGTTTCAATTTATTTAGCAGAAAAACTCGGTGTAATAAAACCTAATCCTCAAACAAAAATTGATACAGTGAATGAAGATATTTTATATGTTATTTTTCCTGGCACAGCTAAACTGTATCCATGGCCTTTAAGTAATGAAGAAATCAATACACATGCAATGCAATTACTAGAAAAAACAAGACGATATTGTGAGATGAAATTAGAATTAACTAACGTTATAAATTGAAAGTAGATTAATTAATTTAATGTATCTCGGTATAAAAATGAGTACTAATATTAAAACGAAAAATTATATAAGGGATAATTTACTTCTTATTAATAAAAATAAAAAGGGTGCTTGTAAATATTAAAAAATAAAATAACGATCAAGTTACCAGATTAAATAATATTAATTCCGCCCGTAGATTTTCTTGCTTTGACTATTTCCCTTGCTTTTATCTCAGATTTTAATACACAGCGTATATTATTTAGAAAATACTTTAACAAATCTAGTTATACCAAGGCTTGTAGAGAAATAAATAGTAAAATGAACGACAGTGATAACTCTAGTTTTTGTTTATAAATCAAACCAATTTAGCCATTATTTTTCTATTGTTGCTCTCAAAACCGTTAATATAAGCCATTTTATAAATTACTGGTGATTTTAAGCGCTTATTTATTAGTAAAAGATAAAGGTTAATAAGTATTGTCAGCTAAAATTATTAATAGTTAACGTTAATAATTAGTATCTTAATTCAATCTTTTTATGAATACTTGGATAAAGAGTTAGATAAGAACTTAGATGATACGGTTTAAGAAAATAGTATAGATGAAAACAGTTTAGGTAATAATAAGATTGGAGGTAAATCTATCTACAGTAAACATAAAATAGATTAAATAATTAAAGTTAAACATGTGATTTAATTTACAATTTTCGACAAACGATTTATTTAATCTATTTAGTTAAACCTAGAGTTATCGTTGTTTAATATAACTTTCATTAAATAGATTTCTTAATCCCAATAGATCATTAGGGATATATTTTTAATTTAAACTAATAATATGTAAACGAATTAAGATTAATAATTAATTGAATTTTAATACTTAGCTAATGATTAAAATAATGAGGACTTAAAAGTTTTATCGTTTTAATTTTTGAAATGAAAAAATTACATAATATGTTTGAAGAAAGTAAAAATATTTAATTCGACTTAAGTTTGATAGAGCAGTGAAAGTAAATTGATAAAATTTAATGAATGAAAATTAAAATAGTTAATAGGTTGTTAGATTTCTAATTATTAGAAAGTACCAGATAGACACAAATTATAAACTTTATTCTGGTCAAGTATAACTGGACACCTGACTTTGTAAATTTTCATAGTTAAT